>JAMCZQ010000002.1:0-180566 GCA_023485295.1 Candidatus Marsarchaeota archaeon
GTGAGGGAGCAAATTCTGGTTATGTCGGCATATCTGCTGGCTATTACAATGGCGCAAATGTGCAAGCAAACCCAATAAATGTTATGTGGTTTTACATGCGCGCATACCCGCCAAACGGCGTAATGCCTGGCTATACCGTAAACACTACTCCAATAAGCGTTTACGTTTCTGCGTCTTCAAACCCAATAGCGTACGGCTCGCAGGTTGTGGTAACTGCGCACTGCCCATACGCTACGGACGACTGTGCACTCGATTATTCCAACAATACGCAAATCGCTTCTGGGGCAGGCTCCGCATCATATACTTTCAACGCCTTCAGCCTTGCTGCAGGCACCTACGGGTTTTATGCAAATGATATAACAAACAGCACGCTCAGCTCTCCATTCCAGCTCACAGTAAGCAAAAATTCAACATACGAGTTCTCGCTGCTGGTCCCATCGAACTATTCTTATGAAAATGAGTCTGCCAAAGTCACAGCAACGATCAGCACAAGGAACTCGGTAATAAAGGGATCTTTGTACTTTAATGGCACGCTGATAAATTCAACTTATTCAGGTTCGCTCAACTATGTTACGCGATCGCATGCGGGCGATTACGCGTTTACGTTCAACACCCCTGGCAACGCAAACTATTCGGCAGAATCGATAAACCGTACGCTAGCAATACTTAAGGCGCTGCCTACACTTAAATGGATAAAAACATGCGCTACGCCAATATATGACGGTGCGCAGTTAACATGCACAGTAAACGCCTCAATCTCAACGATCAACAACCAGGTAAACGCAAGCCTGTACTTTTCGAATACTCTGATCAATTCGACAAATAGCATAATAACCTATGCAAGCGGCTCTGGATCTGCAACTGCAGCTGGAAGCACCGTTTTCACTTTCAATACTCTTGGCAATGAAAATTATTCAATTGCTTCAATAAACACGACATTCACAATAGACAAGGCAATTCCAACGCTTTCATGGATAAAGGAATGCAGCAATTACGTTTACAGTGGCAGCGCATGCACAGTAAACGCCTCAATCTCAACGATCAACAACCAGGTAAACGCAAGCCTTTATATAGGAGGCACATTGCTCGGCAAGACCAATAAGTATATAACTGGCAACAGCCCGAGTGCCGCTAGCACGTATACATTCACATTCAGTACGACCGGCAACAGCAATTATACATCAAATTCCATATCAAACCAGTTTACAATATCAAAAGCCACGCCTGTGGACTATCTGTATGTAAACAGCAGCGGGGTCAATGCCATAGTCACTACGGTAAGCAATCAGCTTGCAGCCAATCTCTACCTCAACGGCAATCTCATAGCCAATGACATATACACAGAGTACACGACAAACATACCTTCAACAACCGGCCTTTATGTTTATGCGTTCAATTCCACAGGAAACAACAACTATACATCATTCTCAATAACCAAGAAATACCTGTTCAGCACCGCCCCGACGCTTCCAAGCGGCATACTATACTATGTGCCAATAGGGTTGGATAATAACCAGAGCGTTGCAACGCCTGCGCCGTTCCAGCAGTCTGTAAACATAACAGAAAGCTCTTATTCGGGGAACATTGTGTACAATGACAACTTTGCGAACTTCGAGTATTTCTATGCAAACGGGACCGTAATACCTGCATGGATAGAGGAAAATTCATCAGGCAAGATCCTGACATGGCTCAATATCGCCAACGGGATTCCAGCGCATTCAAACATTGTAGTATACCTGGGCTTTGCATCCACAAGCACAAACCTTCTCTCAAGCAGCGGCACAACAGGCATAGGCGAAGCCCCGCAGCTGTCAAGCACCTATGGCGAGTACGATGATGGCGCTAGCGTGTTTAACCATTACTGGAACTTTGCCGGTGCAACGCTGCCGAGCGGATTCACAGAAAACGTGCTAAGCAATCCTGCAGGGGCAACAGGAAACTATGCAGTAAATAATGGCATTACCATAACAAACACAGATGGCCAAGACTTCTGGGACAGCGATTACATGATAACGCTGGTTTATTACTCAACCCCAGTCACTACAATAGGGCAGATATGGCAAACAAGGATAGACTCGCTTACTGGCAATTCAGGAGATGGCGGCTGGACAAAGGCAGGCATAGTTATACAGAATAACATAACTGATTCGTCAGTTTCAAACGGCGAAGCGGCAATCGAGGCAACCTCAGGGCAAGGATTCGCATACCAGTGGCAGAGCGGCACATCGTATGTGGCGCCTTCAGGAAGCTATCACGCATACGGCGGATACAGCATATCATATCCTGCGATAGAAAGCCTGATACCTGAAAGTACTTCGACAGTAGGCGGCTATTATGGCAGAACCCTTGGCTCTTTGTCGCAGGAAGGCTATTCTTCTACTCCTACTTCCATGTCTTCTACTGGCAGCGTAGGCCTGCTTATAACCGCTCACTATGATGCTGGGACTTCATCAGCAACCTTCCAGTACCTTCTGTCACGCGCCTATCCCCCAAGCGGCGTAATGCCAGTGCCTCTTTTCGGCTCGCTATCATAGCCTTATGCTGTATTTTGCTTATATTATGCATGCGCCAAAGAGCGGCACAGCTGGGTCTTTAAAAATGGGCTTTTTGTGTCGTGCAAAATAAGAAAAAAAGTAAAGTTTTGCTTCAGCATCATTTAAAAACCTTGTTGCAGACTTAAAATATAGATTATTGGTGAATAAATGGACGCAAAAGGGGATAGTGATAAAATAGGTGCATTAAGCGCAAATGCCACAGAAGTGGAGCTCCAGCTGGATTTGGACAAGAGCATGGAGGAAGAGAAGATAGACCAGAACCTTATATCAAACATAAACAACGTAAGGCCTGAAACTGGAGGAGATTACGATGCAAATGCGGTAGACCCTATACTGGCGCCATATCACAGGACAATAGAAGAGATAGAGGCCATGCCAGTAATAGAGCGCACAAAGACAGTGTGCCCAGAATGCAAGCTCGTGATAGACGGCACAATATACAAGGACGGGGACAACGTAATGATCAGGAAGAAGTGCCCAGAGCACGGCTGGACTGTTGAAAAGTACTGGGAAGACTATGACATGTACATGAAAATGAGGCGCTACAACTATTTTGGCAGGGGCTTTGACAACCCGAATTACATAACAGAGACCAAGGGCGCAAACTGCCCGTTTGACTGCGGAATGTGCGAAAGGCACAAGTCGCATACAGGTCTTGCAAACGTTGTGGTAACAAACAGGTGCCACCTGAGCTGCTGGTACTGCTTCTTCTATGCAAAAGAGGGCGAGGCGATATATGAGCCAAGCCTGCCTGAAATAGAGAAGATATTCAGGAACCTGCGCAGCCAGAAGCCAATACCTGCGAACGCCATACAGATAACTGGCGGCGAGCCGACAATGCACCCGCACATAGTTGAAATAATAGAAATGGCAAAGAAGGCCGGCTTCGACCAGATACAGCTCAACACAACAGGCATAAACCTTGCCCTGAATCCTGACCTGGCAGTTAAGCTAAGGCATGCAGGAGTCAGCACGCTTTACATGAGCTATGATGGCGTAAGCAAGAGGGCAAACCCCAAGAACCACTGGGAGGTGCCTATGACTCTTGAAGCTGCAAGGAAAGCAGGAATAAGCATAGTGCTTGTGCCCACAGTAATACGCACAATAAACGACCACGAGCTTGGTGCAATGATAAACTTCGCGCTGAACAACAGCGACATAATAAGGGCAGTAAACTTCCAGCCTGTGTCGCTTGTGGGAAGGATGCCTTCAAGGCTAAGGGAAAAGCAGCGCATATCAATACCAGGCGCCATAAAGCTTATAGAGCAGCAGACAAATGGCGTAGTGGCCAAGGAGGACTGGTTCTCAGTGCCTTACATAGGCGGAATAAACAAGTTCATAGAAGCCCTAACAGGCGAGTACAAATACGACATGTCCATACACTTTGCATGCGGCGCAGGCACTTACATATTCGTGGACAGCGACAACAAGATAATACCGATAACAAGGTTCGTGGACGCGGCAGGCCTTGTGGAGCACCTGCAGAGGGCAGTCGACGAGATGGAAGGCAAGAGCAGGCTTGAGAGGCGCATGATAGCGGTAAAGACGCTGCTAGGTTTCAAGAAATTCATAGACAAGTCGCACCAGCCAAAGTCTGTCAATTTCTCAAAGCTGCTGGGCTCTGTATTCCTGAAGCACGATTTCGCAAGCATGGGCAAGTTCCAGATGAAATCAATATTCCTTGGCATGATGCACTTCCAGGACGAGTATACATACGACATACACAGGGTAGAAAAGTGCGACATACACTACGCCATGCCTGATGGCGAGGTGCTGCCTTTCTGCACATTCAACGTATTCCCAGAAGTATACAGGGACAAGGTGCAGAAGCAGTACAGCATACCCTCAATGGAGTGGCAGCAGACGCACAAGGACTGGAGCTATTCAAAGGACAAGTACATAAGGAACATAAAGGAGCTTGAGGCCAGCCCGCAGTACCGCAAGACGTATGGCGAGATGATAGACTATTTTGCGCTGCCGGTCAACGGCGGCAAGCCTGTCGCCAACTTTGCGAACGAGGTGCTGAAGAATTGAATTGGGCTTTTGTTTTTTAAGCCCTTAAATATGCATGGTGCTTTGGATTGGACAGATCTGACAAAAAGCCTAAAATGAGCGAGTATCAAGAGGACTTGATAAAGAATTCAAGCATAGACCAGGAGATGCTGAAGAAGCAGTACATAGAGGAGAACGGCAACCTGTTCAGGGTGCCGTACAGGATGGTCGCTAAGGTCACTTTCAGCAACGTGAGCAAGGCAGATTTTGTAGACCCAGAGCATGCGGCTCGTTTGCAGTACAGGCTTATGCTGAATGACGCCATACTCAAGGCGCGCGTGCATTACGCAAAAGGCAACATAGTCATAATCTACAATCCGGAAAACGCCGACAACCTGAAGGAGAAGATAAGCCTCGAGGAAATAATAAAGTTCCTTAATAGCGAAGGTGTGCATGTAAGCGCTGCGAACGCTGTGAAAGAGGACTATGACTACTACAAGAATTTCTATTCCTACGCCTTTAGCCCTCCAGCCATACGCGAGCACGCACCATACGGCTATACGCTGCAGGAATGGCGCAAGATAAAGCCTGAGTGGGAAAAGAAAAAGGTAGAATACACTGTCAAGAAGGAGCAGCAGTTCCACGACTGGCAGATGAGCTACCTTAGAGAGCATCCAGAGCTGGCAAAGGAGCTCGGAATTGAGCTGCAGGATAAGAAAAAGCTTACCCTGAAGGAAAAGCTGCTCGGCAGGAAAAGCAGCTCAGGCAAGGGATTCTGGTTCCACGGAGCATAAGCCCTAGTTTTTAGCCAGGCAGCTTTGTCATTGCTATTATGCCGTCTATTACTCCGTTCGCCCCAACACCGCCAGTGCTCCTTACAACGATCCTGTGGCTGAGCACAGGCCTTGCCAGGTATTTTATATCGTCTATTGACACATCGCTCCTGCCCTCGACAAGCGCCTTTGCCTTGCCGCATGCCATGAAGCTTATCTCGGCCCTTGGGCTTGCACCCATTAGCACGTGCATCTCCTTTCTGGTCGCCTGAGCTATGGAGGTTATGTATTTTACGACCTCGTCAGATATATTCACGGCCTTTGCCTGCTTCTGCAGGCTTAGAACATCCTCCTTGCTCAGCACCCTGTTTATGTGCGTGCTTTCTTCGTTTTCCTTTATCCTGAGCATCTGCTCTTCATCCTCAGCCCTCGCATAGTCTACTGCTATGCGCATCAGAAACCTGTCGGCCAGGACCTTCGGCAATGGCGACGTGCCCTCTATGTTCAGGGGGTTCTGCGTGGCAAACGTTATAAAAGGCCTTTCCAAGGGCATTGTTGCTGTGCCGAGCGTTACCTGCTTCTCCTCAAGCGCCTCAAGCAAAGCGGTCGCAGTCCTCTGGGGGGTCCTGTTAAGCTCGTCTATAAGCAGTATGTTGGTGAATATGGGGCCCTTCTTTACCTCCACGTTCTTTGTCTTTTCATCCAGATACGTGAAGCCCACGACATCCTTGAACTCCAGGTCCGGGGTTCCCTGAATCCTTGCAAAATCAGCCTCTATGGTTTCGCTCAGGGCCTTTGTCATTGTAGTCTTGGCGAGCCCTGGCACACCCTCAAGGAGCGCGTGCCCGTCAGCTACGACTGCTATGAACATCAGCTTTATTATTTCATCGTTGCCTGCGACCTTTTTCTTTATCTCCTTTACGACAGCTTCAAATGCATCCTTTGGATTCGTTATATGCACCTTGCGCTTAGCGCAGTATTATTTCGCATGCCCTATTTATAAAGATTATTACTTGCCGCGCCTGCATGCGCAAAAAGAATGCAAAGCTAAGCCCCTGCACGCAACATTTATAGATGTTGATTTTACAATATCAACTGTTGTAAGAAGTACGTTAATGTCTAGTGGTGAAAATGATTGGCAAGAAGGCAGAGCAGAACGGCTTTATAACGCTTGACGAGGTCTACGAAATACTCAAGGAGCGCAAGAAGAGCCCTAAGCCGCTGACATACGAGCAGCAGCTGGCATACGAGTATGTTGAAAAATTCAAGCTGCCAAAAAAGCATACTGAAAAGGCAAAGTCCGATCTGCAGAAGCTTGGCATTCTGAGCGATTATGCAGTGGCAAAACTTATCGAGGTAATGCCAAAGAACGCCGGCATGGTCAGGCAAATACTTGCAAAGGAAAAGGGCAGCATAGACGATTCGGCGATAAGCAAGATACTTGAGATAACTACGAGCAAGGGATAATCTGATGCATGCAGTTTCAGTATACATAAATGAAAAAGCGGGTACTATCACATGGAAGGGGAGAAAAGGGAGGAATATGCGGTTGTGCTGGACTTCATGTCTAGCGGAAAGTCTTTTTCTTCAAGGTCAGAGCCTGTCGCACAGCTGATAGGCGAGGAATGGTTTACACTTTTTGAAGCAACGCCAAAGCCTTCGATGCAGCTCAACATAGGGGAGCGCGTTTACATAGGCAAGGGCGAGCGCGACAAGATAGCAATGATACGCTTCAGGATAAGCTATTCAGAGCTTACGCAGACAGCGCAAAGCAACCTCAAGAACGTCATCATGCAGATAATAAAAAGCAACCCGGAGCGCTTTGTCGCGATCTTCAACAACGCAGGCCCGTTAAACATACGGGAGCATTCGCTTGAGCTGCTACCTGGCATAGGCAAAAAGCACCTGCAGGCAATACTTAATGCAAGGAAAGAGAAAAAATTCGAGAGTTTCGAGGACATAACATCAAGGATACCGCTGCTTCAGGACCCTGCCGGCATGATAGCGCAGCGCATAATACTAGAGCTCGAAGGAAACGAAAGATTCTACATGATGACAAAGCCGTACTTCAAGAAGGAGCAGCGCCAATAAGCGGTCTAAAAGAAGTTGAGCAGAGCTAGGCCTTGTCCAGGTGTATTGCTGGCACCACTATGGCGCGCTTTGCATTCATTATTTTTACCTCAACCACATAGGCGTCGCCGCGTTTCTCTGTTATAACGCCTATCCTGCCCTTGTAGCGCGGATGAGGTATGTTCTTGAAATTGCCCTTCGGCACTATTGCGACCTTGTCCCCGACATTGAAATTCTTTATAAAAGCCCTGACCGGCTGCTTTGAAGGCACGTGATGCCTTGAAATATTCCTTGTCTTGCCTGAGAAAAGGCCTGCGGATCTTTTTGTCATATACATCATCAACAATACAGTTAAGCTTTAAGCGCTTATACTATTTAGACCCAATCTTTATATGCATTTTGATGCTGCCGCAAAATAGCCGAGCAGGCATCGATAAAGCAGGCCAAGCGCAATATACATAAATATTTATGCCTTAACGCTTAAAAATCTTCTAGGTGTTTTTAAATGGCAAAATCACAGCATCATGATTCGGCACAGGGCAAGCACATTGTGCTGCACCCGACATACGAAGTAGTGAATATGGTTGCGAGTGCAGACCTTAACATAGAATTGGACTTGTACGGCCTTGCAAGGCTTTCTTACGATGTGGACTACGAGCCTGAGCAGTTTCCCGGAGCTATACTGAAGATACATGATCCGAAGTCTGCGCTGCTGCTCTTCAAGAACGGCAAGATCATATGCACTGGTGCAATGACTGAAGCAGCTGTCAGGCGCTCCATAGGACAAGCCATAGAGCTGATTAAAAAGTACAAGAGGCAGCAGGGCAAGGCCAAGTAAGGCAATTGCACGGCATACTACTCGAAATCCGCAAAAGCGGCTGATTCAAAAGGTGCTAGGTCAAATGGACAACGTATCTGCAAGCTCTAAGCTGGCAAGGTCGTATATGGCCATAGCCTTTGCGTATCTGCTCATAGGCACTCTCATACTGGCGCTTGACCTTACCGGCCTTATATCAGTAAAGCATGACCCTATATTCGTGCTTGAGCTTTATGGCTTCGTCACGATGATGATATTCGGGCTTTCGTACATTTTCGCTCCGGGGCTCTCGCATGCAACTTTTGCGAATTACAAGTCAGTTGCGGTTGAACTTGCAGCTATGAATGTAGGCATAATAATCCTGTTCTTATCGATGGTCGGGCTCTTCGGGAGTGCAGCAATGGTCCTACTGCCGTTGGGCCTGGCATTGCTCCTGCTTGCAATAGCCATACACGTGGCAAACATCTGGCACATAATGGCTCTTGGAAAGACAATAAAGCCAGTCGTGCAGCAGCAGCCAAAAGCGTAAAACCTTGGTGCATAGAATGGGAAAAGTATACGAGTTCATGTCTGGCGAGCATCACGAAGAGTATGAACTTCTCGAGCAGTTCAAGCTTTCAGGATCTTCAGAATACTTCGAAAAGTTTGTGTCAGGGATATCCAGGCATATGGAGTTCGAAGAAAAAATATTATTTCAAATAGTGGAGTCCCATACTGGCGAAACCGTAAATCCGCTGCTTGAGGAGATATCGCTGCAGCATTCCAGGATAAGGTCCCTGATGCAGGAAATAAGCCAGATGATTAAGAATCCAGGATCCGGGGAAAATTTCGATGCACCTGTTTCAGAGCTCGAGCAGCTACTCAATTCTCACGATTCCATGGAGGAATCGGACTTCTATCCTTGGATTGACGAGTACGCCGATCCGGAAGAGGTAAAGAATGCATTCGAAAAGCTTAATGCCATAAAACCAAACATTTAAATATTTATATGACTAATTATATCAGTAGTGATATAATATGAGATATGAAATGAACGACGAAGACGGTCGAGGATCTGGAAGCGGCTGCGGGTGCGGCTGCAGAAACGGCGAAGGAGGCATGCGCGGAAGGATGCACGGCTCTATGGGTATGCATATGCGCGGCATGGGCAATTGGATGATGGACGGAATTGATGATATGGGCCCGCTGCACAAGGAAAGGCTCATAGAAAAGCTTAAGCTCTACAAGGAGGATCTGGAGGCGCAGGCAAAGTTCATAGCAAGGCGCATCGACGAGATACAGAAGGGCTCAAGCGAATCCGAAGAAAAGGAGGAATGAAATGCCAAGAGGCTATTGCAACTGCGGCCCTTTCAGGGTAGACATAGTGCCGAAGGGACTGCTCAAGCCCCTGGTCCTTAAATTGCTCTCTGAAAGGCCAATGCATGGCTTTGAGCTTATGGAGCAGATATTCGAGAAGACCAACGGCATGTGGAGGCCTGGCCCTGCTGCAATATATCCTACGCTTGAGTGGCTCGAGGCAAACGGCTACATAAAATCCGATGAAACAGAAAGGAAGCCTGAAAAGACGAGAAGGCAGTACTCAATAACCAAGAAAGGCACCGAAGCCCTGGAAGACTACGAGAAATCGGCAAAGGAAATCAAAAAAAGGATGCAGGAGTTCAGCACAGTATATGGCAGGATATAAGGGCTGCAGGCAGGTTATCCGAGCTCTTTAACGCGATTGCAGCATTGCATTCTTCGCTTCTGTTCCTGATGTTGTATTAGTGCGGCAACCCAAAGCATTGCCACGACAAGTCATGTGCTCAAACTTATGATTTGCTATTGAATAACCATGCTGGGCGCACGCAGGCCTTAGCAACGAAAGCTTTAAATATTTATCATTACTAAAAACACTACGCTGTATTGCTTATTCTGTAACAACCCTATTCTCATCCACCCGGGGCGTATGGAAACATACGCCTCATTGTAAAACACTTAGCCTTGGCTTTGCCCTGTTTTTTGCAAAAACCAAATACGCAGTATGCCAAATGCCCTTGGTGGAAGGCCTTATGCCCTCCTGCCTTACCAGGATATCCCTGAGCATGCATTCATACGTGCGTATGTCGTAGAAGCCGCCCTTTTCAAGCCTTTTTATAAAACGTGCGACCTGCTCTACGTGCGGCAGGTAGCCAACGACCATGCCGCCGTCCTTCAAGCTTTTTTTGCATTTCCCCAAAGCCTTTTCTGCGCTCGGCATGTCAAGCGTTATAAGGTCGGCATCCCTCTCTTTGATCCCCTTCGTTATGTCGGCATTCCTGAATTCGAGATTGTCGACCTTTGCCATTGCTTTGTTCTTTTCAGCGATCCTGATGAAGTCCTCCCTTACGTCATAGCTCACAACACGTTTGCATACCATGGCCAGAGCCACGGCAAGCCATCCGCTTCCGGTGCCTGCATCAATGCAAAAGCTTTGCTTGTTTACGCCAGAATATGCTATTATTATCCCTATGTCCTTTGGAAGTATCACCTGAGGCCCGCGCTTGAAGCGCTTATAAGGTTCCGGCAAGTCTATGTGCATCATATCAACCGTTTTTCTTTGATTTCGACCTTGTTTTTTTGGCCTTGGCCTTGCCCTTTGGCCTGCGCTTTGGCCTTGCTGTTTTCTTCTTCGGCGCGGGCCCAGCCATGCTGTCGGCAGTGGCTGCTGCATTTGAGCTTTCGCTTTGCTGCTGCGGCTTGGCCGCTGCATCCTCCTTTTTCCTGAACTGCACAAGCCTGTGCGTGCAGTTCGGGTCAAGATCCATCTCAAAAGGCCTCATGCCTTTCCTTATGACTTTTACTATGGGCGTTTTGCAATACTCGCATACCCTGCCTGTAGGCACTATCTTCGCCTTTTGCACAAGCGGATAGGTGTTGGTGCACTTTGGATAGTTTGAGCATGCAACAAACTGCTTCCCTGCGCGCGAATGCCTTATTATGAGATTGCCTCCGCACTTCGGGCATATTCCAAGCACGCTGCTTTCCATAAGCCCTGCCTTCATCGATTCTGATATCTGCAGCCTGTTCTTGTCGAACATGGCCAAAGCCTCGAGCAGCATCTTCTTGCCGCGCGCCAGCACTTCGTCCTCCTTTTTCGCGCCTTTTGCAATGCCATCCATGTCTTCCTCAAGCTCCCTTGTTGTGCTCTCCTCCATTATCATAGGGCAGTTTTTTTGCAGGGAGTCGAAAACGCTCATGCCGAAAGCCGTCACTGATATGCTTGAGCCCTCTATATAGCCGCGCTTGAAAAGCGTATCCACAATGCTCGCCCTTGTAGCCTTTGTGCCGAGCTCCCTCTTTTCGAGCTCAGCAATCAGGCTTGCCTTTGTATATCTCTTTGGCGGCTTAGTCTCAAGGTCTTCGATGCTTGGGTTTTCCGCAGGGTAAGTGTTCCCTGCTATAAACTCCTTCATCTCGCGTTCCTCGATCCTTGCATACTTGTATGTATCCAGCCAGCCGTTGCTAAGCACTTTGGCGCCGCTTGCGGAATAATGCTCTGAGCCAATGGCGGCTTTGGCATTTATCCTTGCAACCACGGCCGGCTCGTCGAAGCATGCAAGAAACCTCCTGGCTATAAGGTCATAAAGCATGCTCTCCTGTTTCGTAAGGCCCTTAGGCGCGCTTCCGGTAGGGAATATTGCAGGATGCGCTTCATCTGTCTTTTTGCCTTCTATTGGCTTGAACCTGCCCTGCTGCACAAGCCTTTTCGCTATAGCTTCGTAATCCGGATTTTCGCCCAGGGCTTTTATTATATTAGGAAGCCCAAGCGAAAACGGCAGCTTCTGGGAAGATGTCCTGGGATAGGATATATAGGAATGCTCATACAGGCTTTGCGCGATTGCCAATGTCGCAGAAGGGTCGAACCTGAATACGCGGCTTGCTTCCAGCTGCAGCGAAGTCAGGTCAAATGGAGGGTACGGCCAGCGTTTTTCCTCGCTTTTTTTCACTTCTTCAAAAACAGCATTTCTTATATTTGCTTCTGTCTCATGCAGCGCTGCGATTGCTGTATTTTTGTCAAAAATGTCGCCTCTTGTGTTCTGGAACTGGGTGCCGTTTATGTATACAAAAACGCGCCAGAACGGCCTTGGCGTAAATGCAGCGATTTCCTTTTCCCTCTTTGCGAGCAGCGCGAGTGTCGGGCCCTGCACCCTGCCTATGCTCAAAGGCTTGCTGCTGCCTATGCTGCCCAGGGCGTATGTCAAAGCGCGGCTTAGGTTTATGCCCCATATCCAATCCAGCATGTGCCTTGTCTCGCCAGCATAGAAATTGTTCAAATCAAGGTCGGAAAGGTTCCTGAAGGCTTCGCTTAGGTCCTTAGTCGTAGTGGTAGAAAACTTCATGCGTTTAGCATGCACGCTCAATTTTTCTACCGGCTCGTCCATCACGGCTTTTATTACGTTTGTGCCTATCACAGTGCCTTCTATGTCGTAGTCGCAAGCATTTATGAATTCGCTGCACTGCCTGGCTATGTCCTTTATGGCGTCAAGATACTGCTTTGTGAAGGCAGAGCTCTTGCTGGCTTCGTACGAAGGCGCCCATTCTACATCAAGGATAGGGTAGCCCCTTGAGGTGCCTACCTGCTTTATCGTAAACAGGTGGCCGACTGCAGGAGCTACGAACAGCGACCCGCTTTCTGATTCTATCTGGAAATAGCTGGTCTTTCCATGCACAATCCTTTTCTGCGAGCCGTTCCCGAGCGCAATGGCTATGCGCAGTGCTACACTGGGCTTTTCGGCTATTATCAAAGTATTCAAAAAATTTACCTCCTGGTGCTGCTTTTCCTTGCATGCTTCTTAGCATGTGCTTTGCCGTGCTCCTTTGTAGGGCCGGCTTTCCGGGGCTTTTCCGCTGCAGCCTGGCTATTCCCTGCCTTGGAGACAAGCCACGCCTCTACAAAGCCCATTACGATTGCAATGCCTGCCATTGTATAAAAATAACTGCCGGAACCATAAAGTATAAATACAGTTATTGCAGCAATTATCAGTATAACCGTTATAACTGATACTACAACTTCTACAATATTATCCATCTGATCTCCTGATGAGCTAATGACCTTTACAATATACCTGGTTATATTTATAACACTTTTTGCTGCCGCTGTGGCATCGTCAGCCCAAATATTATTCAAGTCGCAGCTGTCCAAGCATAAGCCTGGGATTTTAGGCATAGTAAAAATGATATTCACAAACAAACTGATAATAGCTGGCCTGATGGGCTACCTTGGCAGCCTTGTAGTCTACCTATATGCCCTATCCAAAGCCCCTCTGTCGGTGGTTTACCCTATTTTTGCGAGCAGCTTCATATTCGTAACGCTGCTTTCGGCAAAATTCCTCCATGAAGGCCTGGACTACAAGCGAGCCATTGGCATATTTGCAATATTTGCAGGCATAGTCATAATAGCCATATCATACGCGTGATGCACATGCAGAGGCGCAAGCTGGAAAACATCTCAATGCTGCTCGGGTCTACGCTGCTTGGAGCAATAGGGCAGGTGCTATTCAAATACGCGCTGGCCGTCAATATGCTGCTTATAATAGGCGTCGGCATCCTGGCGTATTTTTTCTCAACTATAATATACTTCTACGTGCTTACGCGCGCAAACCTCAGCTGGGCGTATAGCATAGGCGGCTTAAGCTATATATTTGCTGTGCTGCTTGCTGCCACGGTCCTGGGCGAGACTGTCACGCCACTGCGCTGGCTCGGCGTGCTGATAATAAGCGCAGGCGTTGTGCTTGTTGGGGCAAGCTGAGCCTGCACGATGCGCCATCCAAAAATCAGCTGTTTACTTCAAATTTCTTGATTTCTACCCTGCTTATGGGCACTATTTTAGAAAGTTTTGTCGCAAGCTCCTGCTGCAGCTTGCCTTCTACAATGCTAGATACCGCTTCCTGGAAGCTTTTCCCAGAAATATAATCGTTTACGTACATTATGGCTTCCTTCCTTATGCCTACTAGCTTCGTGTGCGCCGACCTACCCCTTGTCACGACTAGCAGCTTTGTTGTTACGCTCCTTTCATCCTTTGTCCTGGAATTGAAAACGCAGTCCGCAATGCTTTTGTACCTCCTCACCAGCGACCTTATGTAGCTGTATAGAAGCTCCAAGCGCAGTATCTGCGTGTGTGCGGCCTCGCCGTTCACGTCAGTAACCTTCAAAACGACTTCAGTATAGGCGTGGGACGGGTTGTTCGTAAGCGAAGAAAGCGCAATCTTAAGATTCCTGCCAAGCGCAGCCTTGTCGCTGTTTGCAGGCATTTCTGCTATCTGCACCTCGTTGAACTCCTTTGGTGCATAAACTATGAACCATTTCTTAAGTTTCCATTTATCGGTAGTTTTTTGCAAAGCCATTTCAATACCTCAGTGCCCCTTCACCAGCAGCTCGGCCTGCTTCGGATTGTATCTCCACCCATCCGGCAGCTTGCCGCTTTTTATGTAATACTTTGTAAGCCTCCATATCTTTGCCTCTATCCTGCCAAGCCTTACGGTGTTGCTTACATCCTGCTTGTTCTTCTCAAGGTGCTTGCGCAGCTTCACTGCCTTTTTCATAAGCGCAAGCATATCATAAGGCACGCTTTCCTGTATGCCGTTTTCCTTAAGGACAGCCTCAAGTTTCTTTCCAAGCATATGGTTTATATAAGGCACACTGTGGTCCTTTTTAAGCTTCTCCCCTATCAAAGCCGGAGGCAGCCCCTGCTTTGCATATTCAACAGCATATTTGACTATCTTATCCTTGTCGTTTTCCGCCCCTTCTATAATGCTGCCGCTCCCAAGAATGGGCTTTCTTGACTTCGACTTTCCGTGCCTTTTAGTATGCAATCTTGCCATCGCAAACACTTAGATTACTTTACATTCTTGCCTATCAACGCTATGCACTACAATTTATGAAGAAAAGTTCAAAGAGCTATTTCTATTGAGAATTTTTCTGACTCTTTAACCTCTATCTTTTCAGCCTTGCATATGCGCCTAAGCTCCTCTTTGGAATAATTGACAACGCTATAATATTCTTCAGGAACATTTATATTTATTATCTTTATCTGCGAATTCAGGGCTGATTTGGCCTCAGACTTGCGCTTGCGCACCTCGCTTATTATATCATTCAGCAGGTTTCCAGAGCTTATTACGTCATGCGCAGGTATCCCGCTTTCGAAAACAAAGCCGTTTATTGCATAGCCTGCAGGGCTTTCCACCTTTGAATGCTTTGGGAATTCCATGCCCATAACCAGGTCGCTGGAAAACATTGAATTCACCTCTTCGCACGCATGGGGTATTATTGGCGCAAGCGCCTTAATCGATTCTCTCAGCACATGCATCAGCGTGAAAATCGCAGAAAGCTTGCTCTTTTCGCTTTTCTTGTCTGTGGAATACACCCTGTGCTTTACGTTTTCTATGTAATAATCGCAGAAATCATGCCAGTAAAAGCCAATGAGCGCGTTTGCAGCTGAATACATGTCATATTCGCCATAGCGCATGTCTGCTTCTTCAAGCACTGCATTCAGCCTTTGGAGTATCCAAAGGTCAAACATGTTGAAATCAGAATGCGGCTGCTCATCAGGGATCTTAGTTTCGCCAATGGCGTTTTTTACGAAAAGCGCCGAGTTGTACAGCTTATTGATAAAGCTTTTTGCATACTTCATCTCTTCGTAAGAAAATACCTTGTCTTTAGTGGTGCCGCCGCTCAGGGCTACCCACAGCCTTATCGAGTCTATGGAATAATCGCGCGCCAGCTGCAGAGGGTCTATGCCATTGCCATAGCTCTTGTGCATTTCCCTTCCGTCGGTGCCCAGGACCATGCCATGCGTGAGCAGCGTTTCGAAAGGCTTGTCGTTCGCAACTGTCCACGTCCTGAATATGGTGTAAAATGCCCACGTCCTTATTATGTCTGTGCCTTGGATCCTTATCGAAGCCGGAAAAGCAGATTTCAGCATATCCTTGTTGTCAGGCCAGCCAGCCACCACTAATGGCGTTATACCAGAATCAACCCAAACATCGCACGTATTCTTTTCGCCCACTATGTTCTTGGATCCGCACTTCGGGCATGCATCAACAGGCGCTTCTTCGCGTGAAGGGTTTACCGGCAGCATGGACTCGTCAGGCGCTATGATGTTGCCGCAGTCATTGCAATACCAGAACGGAATGGGGGTTCCGAATATCCTGTTGCGCGATATATTCCAGTCCCATTCTATGAAGTTTGCCCAGTCATATAGCCTTTGCGCCGCAGTTTCAGGCACCCATTTTATGTCGTGCGCTATCTCCTTTATCTTTTCTGCATTCTCCTTGGTCTTGAGGAACCATTCCATGTCTGAAATCAGTTCTATTGGGGTATTGCATCTGTCGTGTATCTTTACGATCTGCTTGATTTTGTCCACATGGTCAAGTGCGTTGAGCGCGCGCAGTTCTTCTAAGATTGCTTGCCTGGCTTCTGCGCCCTTTAGCCCTGTGAATTTTCCCGCATTAAGGAGCCTTCCGTATTTGTCCTCCGCAGCGATGAGCTCCAGCCCGTGCTTATAAAACATTGAAATGTCCTGCTTGTCGCCGAACGTGCATACCATCTCAGCTCCGGTCCCAAACTCCTTCTCAACGCTTTCATCCGCTATGATGTTTACGGTTTTGCCAAATAAGGGAGTTATTGCCTTCTTGCCGACAAGCTTGTTGTACCTTTC
This sequence comes from Candidatus Marsarchaeota archaeon, assembly GCA_023485295.1. Taxonomy (NCBI): domain Archaea; kingdom Thermoproteati; phylum Thermoproteota; species Candidatus Martarchaeota archaeon. The sequence goes on from JAMCZQ010000002.1 coordinate 16,882, forward strand.
GTCGCTTGGGTTTACTGCCACAGCTACGCATGCGTGAAGGAGTTCAGGCCTGGTAGTTGCTATAAGCAGTTCCTCAGCATCCTTCCCTGCTACCTTGAATTTTATGTAATTAAGTTCCGATTCGCGCTCCTGCTCGTTTGTCTCTTCCCTTGATATTGATGTAGCGCAATGCGGGCACCACTCCACCGGATGCTCTGCCCTGTACAGCAGGCCTTTTTTATGCGAAATCAGAAGCGACAGCTGCACCTTGCGCCTGTAGTCCTCGGACATCGTCACATATTCGTATCTTTCATCGAACGATGCCCCCATGAGCCTCATTCCTTCTTTTAGCACCTTTATGTTTGCGTTTGCGACCTCCACGCATTTATTGTAGAATTCCTCCTCGCTCATATTCCTTCCGTACTTCTTTTCCGTTTCGAGCTCTGTAGGAAATCCCTGCGTGTCCCAGCCCTGTGCATATAGCACGTTATGGCCTTTCATGCGCTTGTACCTTGCTATGGCGTCTATATAAGAAACCCAAAAGGCCTGCCCCATGTGCAATGACCCTGTGGTGTTTGGCGGCGGCGCATCTATCACGAATAATGGTTTTTTCGAATCGTCCTTGTTGAAATTGAAAAGTTCAGCCATTTTCCACCGGTCGTTCCACTTCTCTTCATCTTTTGAATTATAAGGCAAAGTATCACCTATTACAAAGCATAGAGTTATTTCCAGAAAGCATATTTAACCTTTACTGGAATCAAAACAATAAAACAGGATTAGAAAATATGAACTTAAAATACAAAATCAAAAAGTAAAATAAAAAATTAAAAAAAGCAGCTACTAATAAGCGTTCAAGCTATTATACCCTTTCGCCTATTGCGAACCTTGCTTTCACGTCTGTTATTTTCACCTTCATGCTTTCTCCTTGCTTTGCACCCTTTACAAAGACAACAAAGCCGTTGACTTTAGCAATGCCGTCACCTTTTGACGCGACTGCCTCTATCGTTACATCGACTTCGTCTCCTGCCTTTACTGGCTTCTGCAAAAAGTAAGAGGGCTTTATAGAAACTCCTCTCCTTTCTCTGTTTCCTCGTCTTTCTTCACGTTCGTTTGCGTTCATTTCCTGTCCGTAACCTTCGTTTTCTTCCATCTGTATCTTTGCTCATACGTAGAATCAGCGTTTTGCGCATTACTACATATATTTAACATTGCGCTATCACTTATATATAAACCTTTCCTTTTGCCATTACGCCAGCAGAAGCCCGTGCTATTTGCCAAATTCAGGGCATGCTCCCTGCTGCGCCCTTTGAAAAATGTCATGCACAAGCTATTTATTCTTGCGTTATGAAAGTAAATGCGTAATGCACCTGCTTAAGGCTTTTATACTGCTGATGTCGCTTGCTGTGTTAGCCATGCCTATAATGGCAAATGCCTCATACACCGTCACCAACCTCAATACCACAGTAGTGCTCAATCAAAATACAAGCGCACAGGTAACTGAGGTGTTGACGCTGAAAGTAAGCAACAGCTCTGTGAAGCAATACGATACCAACAGGATAGCATTAAACCTTACGCTTAGCACATGGCAGTCGCTTATAGGCCCGCTGCTTGTGCAGCACATAATAAACCCGCATTCCGGCATATATAACTTCAAGTTTCTTCCAGGCCCGCTAGTGCCAACCTATTACGGGGGAGAAGCCAAGCTGCTAATGACGTACAGCGTTGAGAATGTCACGTCAGTTGTAGAGCCAGCCCCAAGGGAATTTGTATACACTTTTAATGACAATGTATTCAATTTCGAGCATGCAGCAAGTGGCGAGGTGCTGCCTAGCAATACAACTTTAAGCATCATAATACCTAATGGGGCGCAGCTGACTTCCGTTTACCCAGTTCCTGACGCTCCGGTGGGCAATTTCACGTCAGGGTATGCAAACATAACAAGGTTTTCATGGTTCGATGGGGAGCCGCTATCGAAATTCACATTCGTCTTTGTCACGCATGAGAGCCTTGGAGCAGAAGTTGAGGGATTTTTCTCAAAGGTGTACAGCTACCTCGGGGTATTCACATACATAATAACTGCCTTGGTAGTAATAGGGTTGATCCTGTACGCATACATCAGGGCCAGGAAATGATTTAAGGTCGATGCATTTGCACGATTATGAATTAAAAGTGCTATATTCATTAAAAGAAGGTCCGGCCACTCCGGAAGCGATACTAAAGTCGACAGGCATGAGTGAAGACTCTTTCAAGTGGGCTGTAGAGAACCTTTCGGAAAAGGGCGCCATAGCAGCAAAGTATGAATTAAGCCTGGAAGTAGAGGTGTCAGAAGAGGGGCTTAGGTACATCAGCTCTGGATTCCCTGAAGAAGCCCTGCTTAAAAGGCTGTCGAGCTCCCAGACCAGAGTGTCTGACATAGGCAGCAATATCGCATTGCTCTGGGCCAAGCGGAACGGATGGGCCAGCATATCAGAAGGCGAAGTCTCAATAACTGCAAAAGGGCTTCAGCAGCTGAAAAAGCCATATGGCCAAAGAGAGCTGCTTGAGGAGATATCCGAAATACTTAAGGATGCGGATTCTCTTAAAAAATCTGCAAGGCTTAAAGCGCTATACGATTCAAAAAGACTTTTATTCGAGGAGCTTTCAAAGCGCAAGCTCATAAAGCTAAAGGAAAAAAGGAGCCTCTCCTCGGTTTCTATATCAGATGTGGGCCTCGCGTTGCTGGAATCGGAAGTTGAACAATCATCGGGGTCCATTGGCCAGCTTACAAGGGAGCTTATGAAGAGCGGAGAATGGAAAAACAGGCAGTTCAAACCCTATAACGTAAACGCCGAGCCAGAGGCGGTATATCCTGCAAGGATGCATCCAGTCCATGAATTCATAGACGTCATAAGGAATGTATGGATAAGCATGGGCTTTGTAGAGACAAGCGGCCCGATAATAGAATCATCATTCTGGAATTTCGATGTGCTGTTTTCTCCGCAGGATCATCCCACACGGGAGATGCAGGACACATTCTTCCTGTCCAATCCTGAAACATCAAGGCAGGACGACAAAGGGCTGCTGCGCAAAGTAATGCTTATGCACAAGAGGGCATGGAGCAAGAATTGGAGCGAATCGCTAGCTTCTCAGGCGCTTCTAAGGACCCATACTACAAGCGTATCGGCGCATAACATATACAAATACGGGAACCTTGATGCAGGCGCATATCCGCTAAAGCTTTTTTCGATAGGCAAGGTATTCAGAAACGAGAGCATAGACTATAAGCACCTTGCAGAGTTGCACCAATACGACGGCATAATAATAGACAAAGACCTTGGCGTATCGCAACTGAAGCACACCCTTACCGATTTTTACAACGCGCTGGGGTTTAAAGTAAGGTTCAAGCCATCATACTTCCCTTTCGTAGAGCCGGGTCTTGAAGTGAATTACTACGACGAGGGGCATGAAGACTGGATAGAGCTTTGCGGCGGCGGAATAATCCGCAAAGAAATAACGCAAGCCCTGGGCTCAAAAATGAGGGTTCTGGCATGGGGCGGAGGCCTTGAAAGGCTGATGTTCAAATTCCTAAGCATTAGCTCGCTGACGGAGCTCTATAAAAATAACATAGGCTGGCTCAGGTCAAGGAAAAACATTATGCTGTAGGTGCTTAAGTGGCTATCGTAACGTTTGATTTGAGGGATTTGGAGGCTGCCTCCGGAAAGCTGGATTTAAAAGAAGCCATTGGCGCCATAGGCATGGAAGTCGAAGCCGTTGAAAACGGCCAAATATCCTTGGACGTCACGCCAAATAGGCCCGACCTTCTCGACATTACCGGGTTGTCACGGCAGCTCGGCTTCTATTCGGGGAATCTTAAGCAATCCGAATACAGGATAAACGGGCCGAGCGGCATTTCTATAAAAGTCGACGGCAGCGTAAAAGCAGTCAGGCCATACATAGCAGGGATAGTTGCAAAGGGCCTAAACCTTGAGGCGCAACGGCTGCGTTACCTGATAAACTTTTCTGAGAAGCTTGGAGAAACGTATGGCAGAAGGCGCAAAAAGCTTGCCCTTGGCCTTCATGATCTTGACAGGATTGCCGGGCAGCTATCCTATGCAGCAAGCGAAGATGGAAGCATAAGGCCCCTGAACGGCAGCAAAGAAATGTCATTTTCGGAAGTGCTCTCCAGCCACGAAAAGGGCATTGCATATTCAGATACGATAAAGGTCCATGGCAAAGGCACCATGTTCCCGTTCCTTAAGGACTCGCGCAATACAATATCGCTCATACCGATAACCAATTCAGAGCATACGAAAGTGACTACACATACGAATAACCTGTTCGTTGACATAACAGGCACAGACGAGGCTATAATATCAAAAGTTGCAGACATACTGGCATGCAAATTCATAGACATGGGCGCCGCTGTGCAGAGCGTAAAAATAATATATGGCAACAAGGAAATTGTATACCCGGGGCTTTACACTAAGGACATACACATAACAAAATCCGGTTTTGAGTCCGTGCTTGGCATGCGCAAACAGCCCATAGACATGCAAAAGCTGTGCGATCTGGCAGGCTACATGTACAAAGGCCATAATAAAAATAGCCTTTCCGTTACAGTGCCGCCGTACCGTGCAGACGTGATAAATGCCCAGGACGTTTATGAAGACCTGCTATTTGCCTTCGGCTATGACAACGTTTTGCCTTTGCCTGTGCTGGATTACCACATGGGCAAGCAGGATAAAAGCGCGGAATTTGTAAACAGGCTATGCGCATTAATGATTGGCTTAGGGTATACGGAAGCATATAATAATTACTTGACAAACGAACAGCAGCAATTTGGCATGCTGGAATGGCCTTTCGAGCCCAAAAGCCTTGTAAAAATAAAATACTCCAAGACAGAAAACATAAGCATAATGAGGCAGTCCCTGCTTCCGATGCTGATGCAGAACCTTCTGGACTCTTCTGCAAATCCAATGCCATACAGGCTGTTCGAGATAGGCAAGGTGTTCAGGTTTAGAGAAGGTGCAATTCAAGAGGAAACCCACATTGCCTTTGTTTCCGAGCACTCAAAAGCGAATTTTTCGGAGGCAAAAACTATTTCTGCGCGCATTCTTGAATTTTTGGGAATCGAATGCACGATCGTAGAGTACAAAGACCCTGCATTCATAGATGGCAGATGCGCAAGGATAATAACAAATGACGGCAATAAGGCCATAGGAATAATTGGCGAAATACATCCAAGGATACTGCTTAACTTCAGGCTTGACGAACCTGTTGACGCTTGCGAAATATCGTTGAATATGCAAATCAAGTAAATGTTTAAAAGCTTTGGAACCGTTGATTAATTATGCCTGGGAAAAAACAAAATGCGCAAGCTGCAATAGAGTACCTGACTACATACGGCTGGGCCATAATAATCATTTCAGTGTCGCTGGCAGCCCTCTACTACCTTGGCGTATTCAACCCTGCAACATACGTCAGCACAAGCTGCCTATTCCCTGCTGACTTCAACTGCATATCAAGCGTTTTGTACCCTAATGGCACCCTTGTCATAAACCTTGAGCAGTCAACCACGTCTCCAATAAACATAACTGCGATAGGCTGCAATTCAAATGAGACGCTGACGCATATGGTGTCTTTCGCATCTGCACCGATACCATTGCTTATAGGCTCGAACATCACGATATCAGGCAATTCGACAGTGCCGCTGCAGTGCTGGGAAAACGACACAGTGTTTACTGGAAAGCCAGGGGGCATATTCCACGGCTATATACTGCTAAATTACACTGATGTGGACACCGGTTATGGGCATACCATTCCAGCAACGGTTCTTGAAAAGGTAGTATAAGGGCCGTGCACTCATTGCTGTAAAGACATTCTTATAATTCTATCCCGCTTTTTGTGTGCCTCCTCCTGCTGGTAAACGGCCTGAATTCGTTTCCATTGCCCGAGAAGAATTTTGAAAAGAACTCCACGTATATAAGCCTGGCGCCTTGTATGCCTGGTTCGAAAAGCGCTATTGCTATGTTAAAGAGCTGCCCCAGCAGCAGTATTACAATACCGACTATGGCCAAAACTATTGAATGCTTTATTGCATGAAGGAATATGAAGTCTATGACCTGCGCCAGGATTACAGAAGCCAGCAATATGCCTATGAGCCTGGTGTATGAGAGTATGTGGCTTATGAGCGATGGCAGCTCCATAAGGGATTCGAAGCCTTCTGCAACCAGGAACACTGCAACCCCGCCTATAAGCAGGAAATACGACAGCACTGCATAGGCGTTTGAAAGGCCGAGCGGCTCCCTGTGCAGCACCGCCAGGCCGAATATGACTATGCCCCACGCGGCCATAAGCCAACCTATTCTTCCTGCAGCAAGCTTTTTGTTCCCTATTGCAAGCTTATTTAGGAAGCCAAGCACAAACCCGAACGAGACCATGAATACGCCTATCCAGCCGGATAGCACAAGAAGCGTCGGAAGCCCTGTTTCTACATTGAACAGTGCAGTGTAAGGCAGCTGGAAACCAAAGTACTCGTTAAATACGACGCCAAGCGCAATCGCTATTATTGAACCTGGAATTATTGATTTTGCAAGTATCTTCAGGCCATTATCGCTTACGATGGTATGCACAAAATTGCTTATTGCCTTCGGGAAGTGGCTTTTTGCATTCTTCTTTTTCTGCCCAAGCCTTCTCAAAAGCCAGAACGCACCCAGGAGCATAACTGCGCCATAGCCTGCGTCGCCGATCATAAAGCCAAAGAATATGGGGAACACGACTGCAAATATCAGCGTCGGGTCTATTTCATTGCTTTTTGGCAGGGAATAAAATTTTATGAAGAACTCAAAAAGTTTTGTTGTCACTGGGTTTTCCATCTTTGTCGGTGGCAGCTCCTTTGTGCTTATCTTCTCCATCAGGAATTTGCCGCCGGTGACTGTCTTGATTGCTTTATGCAATCTGTCCACGTCCTCTTCAGGAATCCATCCTTCTATAGCTATTACGGACTTGCTCACGCCAAATTTTGCTGCGGCTTCGGCCCTTTCTACCTCTATGTCCAGCTGTTCCCTTATAGCGCTTACTATCGGATAATAAACCTCGGAAATATTGCGCATATCGGCTTCAAGCAGCTCTATCCTGCCCTTCAATTCGCCTATCTTCTTTTCTTCGTCAGCCTCGTTTGCTGCAAGCGTGCCTTCAAGCTTCGGTATGAGCTCAACTGTCAGCTTCAGGCCTTTGGCATACGTGCCGAAGCTCTGCTCAAAGTCCTTCTTCATGCTTATTATAGTTGAGTACTCTCCTTTGATCACTACGCAGTCCTCCACCTTTGAATGCACTTCAGCGTTGAATTTTTCCAGCTCCCTCCCGAAAACAAGGAACGATACAATGCGCTCCGAAGAGAATATGCGAAGGTCATGCTTTATCCTGGGCATTTTCTTAAGCATCGAAAGCATGCTTTCGTGCTCTTTCATTTCGTCGGAAAGCTTGCCCAGTTCGCTCTTTATGCCTACCACCTTCTCGTCAATGTCTATTTGATTGGCCTTAGCCATCAAATCCTCAAGCGTGGCAAACGTAAAAGTGGCTTCGGTCTCGTATGCATCAAGCATCCCCTCAAGGCTCCTGAACCTTTGGGCGTAATCGCTTATCTCTTTGTAGTCTTCCAGGCTTCCGCCGGCAAGCAGCTGCAGCGCCCTTTCAGGCAGGTACTCTATCTGCATCACTCCAGTATCATGAAGCGCCCCGACTACCTCATGCTGCAGGTCTTTCGGGAATATTATGCGTTCCCTTTCCATCTTGGCCGGCTTCAAAAGCATTTATACACCAAAGTGCTCCTTGATCGCTTGCTGCATTGCAGCAAGAATGCTGTCCTTACCCGGAACTGAAAAGCCAGCTATGCTGGTTTTATACTTTTCTATTATGGATTTGCTTTCTATGTCTGCTTCTTTTATGGCATTTGCCCTTATGCTGTCAGCGTTGCTTTTCGCCGACTCTACGGCATCATGCATTATTATCTCCGCCTGCATCCTTGCAGCCTTTATTATGTTCTCCGAATCCTTTTTCGCCAGTTCGACAGCCTTTGAATATGAATCTTCGCTATCCTTTATTTTTTCCAAAACTCCGTATTCGCTCATCATAAAACACCCGCAATTATAAGCACGAATATGATTATCGCTAACGCAGCCGCTATGTTGAAATAAAATATGAAATAATAGATCTTCAGGAACCTGGATACCGCTGCGCTGTCATAACTCACTGAAATGCCGTTCCTGTGCAGTATCTTGTCAAGCGCGTAGTTACTTCTCTCCTTGTGCATTTATCTTACCCTTTATGAATTTGATCGAGACTATTTGGTCGCGTTCCATGTCATCAAGCCTCTGCTTTATATAGTCCGCCTTTTCCATGAGCCTTGGTATTGCAACATTTTCTATCGCATTGCTTCGCCTGTTAAGCTTCTCGATCTCATGGAGCAGCCTCCTCAGCGAATTTTCCTTTTCGGCAACTTCTATGAGCATCTTGAAAAGTTCGTCGTAACGCATCCTTGCGTCATCTATAGAAGCTGACGTGGAAACCAGCTCGTATTCTATGTTTGCGGCATACTGCTTGTTTATCTCGAGGCTCGGTATCTTTACTCCCATTATGTTCTTTGATGAAGCCTTGGCACCTGTTTCTGATATTTCCGCGGCAACGCGTTCCAGCGTCATTCTGCCGGACATTATCTCAGCAAGCCTTATGCTGTCCTTTGCGGACCGTATGCTTTCAAGCATGTTGCCCCTCATCTCCCTTATCTGCTTAACCAAATCGAAGAATGCAAGCACCAAGCTTGATCTTTTCATCTTGAGCAGGTTAAGCCCTTTTGCCGCTATCTTTATGCGGTTTCGTGTCTTTATGAGCTCCAAACGCGTAGTCTTAATGTTTGTCTGTGCCAACTTGCTCCTCCCACTTGCCAAATTTTTTTATGAATTCCTCCTTTATCCTCTTTATCTCGGTCTTTTCTATTCCGGCCATCAGCTCCCATCCAAGGTCAAGGGTGCGCTCAATGCTCCTGTCCTCATAATAACCCTGGTTCACAAACTTGTCCTCAAAGCTGTCGGCAAATTTCAGGTACGCCTTGTCGCCTTTGCTTAGCGCCTCCTCTCCAACTATCTCTGTAAGGTTCCTAAGGTCCTTCCCTTTAGCGTATGCGGCATATAGCTGGTCTGCTACGCCCCTATGGTCCTCCCTCGTGCTGCTTTTGCCTATTCCTTGATTCATAAGCCTTGAAAGCGATAGCAGCACATCGACATTTGGGTATATGCCCTTTCTGTACAGGTCCCTGCTCAGCACAATCTGGCCTTCAGTTATGTATCCTGTGAGGTCTGGTATCGGGTGTGTGATGTCGTCGCCAGGCATTGTAAGTATTGGCACCTGCGTTATTGAGCCTTTCCTGTTCTTTATCTTTCCTGCACGCTCGTATATTGTAGATAAATCAGTATACATGTAGCCAGGGAAGCCTCTCCTGCCAGGAACCTCCTGCCTCGCGGCCGAAATCTCCCTGAGGGCCTCGCAGTAGTTTGTCATGTCGCTCAGTATAACCAGCACATGCATTCCCTCTTCGTATGCGAGGTACTCTGCGGTTGTCAAAGCAAGCCTTGGGAGTATTATCCTTTCCATCGAAGGATCCGATGACAGGTTCAGGAACATTACGGTCCTGTCTATCGCGCCTGTTTCCTCGAATTCCTTTTTGAAGAAGTTTGCCTCCTCGCTGTTTATCCCTATTCCGCCGAAAACTACGCTGAAGTTCTCATTTTTATTTAGCAGTTTCGCCTGCCTGGCGATCTGCGCGGCAAGCCTATTGTGGGGCAGGCCTGAAGCCGAGAATATAGGAAGCTTCTGCCCCCTTACTAGCGTGTTCATCCCGTCTATGGTGGAAATTCCGGTCTCTATGAATTCGGATGGCTCCTCCCTTGAATACGGATTTATTGCGCTTCCGTTTATATCAAACTCGTCCCCTTCGTAAAGCGCCGGCCCGCCATCCCTGGGTTCGCCCATGCCGTTTAGTATGCGTCCCATTATATTTCCGCTCAGCCTGAGCTTTGCCGTATTGCCAGTGAATCTGACTGCAGTATTTTCGGTGTTCATGCCCCTGGTCTCGCCGAATGACTGGACGATCGCAAGATTGCCTCGTGTATCAAGCACCTGGCCGGTAATCAAGCGCCCGTCGTCAAGCTTTATTTCCACTATCTCGTTATAAGCAGCATCCTCTATCCCTGTTACGAACAAAAGCACGCTTGTTATCTGGTTTATTGTCTTGTAATAAACGTCGCTCATTGCATCATTCCTCAATAACCTTGATCTTTCTTATCTCTTCGGCAGACTTTACCACATCTTCGTAATACTTCTGGATGTCGGCCTCCTTTACAAATTTCATCTTTGCAAGCTTTTGTTTTACTTCCACCTTTGCAATCGATTCTGTTGTTATGCCCCTTTCTACTGCAAGCTGTTCCTCTTCGCCGACTTTGAGTATGCTCTTAAGCATCAGGTACTGCTTTTTTATCGATGAATAGGAGTCCACTTCGTCAAATGCGTTCTGCTGCAGGAAATCCTCTCTTATGCTTTTTGCAGTGTCCAATACAGCCTTGTCTGCTTCCGGCAGCGCGTCATAGCCCACAAGCTGCGCTATTTCATTTATCTCTGCTTCCCTTTGCAGTGTCCTCATCGCTTTCTCGTATGTGTCATGCCATTCTGGGCTGACATTTTCCGTGTACCACTTTGACAGGTCATCAGCGTAAAGCGAATAGCTGTTCAGCCAGTTTATCGATGGGAAATGCCTTGAATTTGCAAGTGACGCATCAAGTGCCCAGAACACTCTTGTAACCCTAAGGGTATTCTGAGATACCGGCTCAGATATGTCCCCGCCTGGTGGCGATACGGCCCCTATCGCCGTTATGGAGCCTATTCTATTGTTAAGAACGTGGACCCTTCCGGCCCTCTCGTAGAACTCTGCAATCTTCCTTCCAAGATAAGCAGGATAGCCCTCTTCGCCTGGCATTTCCTCAAGCCTTCCAGAAATTTCCCTAAGGGCTTCGGCCCATCTAGAAGTGCTGTCTGCCATTAATGCAACGTCATATCCCATGTCCCTGTAGTATTCCGCAATTGTTATTGCAGTGTATATGCTTGCCTCCCTGGCAGCTACAGGCATATTCGAGGTGTTTGCTATGAGTATGGTCCTGTCCATGAGCGGCTTCCCGCTTCTGGGGTCGCTAAGCTCTGGGAAGGTTGTAAGTATCTCGGTCATCTCGTTTCCGCGCTCGCCGCAGCCAACGTATACTATCACGTCTGCGTCAGACCATTTCGCCAGCTGGTGCTGTATGACTGTTTTCCCTGAGCCGAAAGGCCCTGGCACTGCCGCAGTGCCGCCTTTTGCCACTGGGAACAGCGAATCTATTACACGCTGCCCTGTAACCAGCGGCATGTCCATGCCCATCTTATCCAGCACTGGCCTTGGCACCCTGACTGGCCATGTCTGTGCCATCTTTGCCTCCACGTCGCCCTTATCTGTGGAGATAGTGCCTATGCTCTCATCTATTGTATAATCGCCTTCGTCTATACTGGCTATCTTGCCTGAAATGCCGTATGGTACCATTATCCTATGCTTTACGGCACTGGTCTCTTCTACTTCGCCAAGGATGTCGCCCTGCTTTACTGCATCCCCTGCCTTTACTGAAGGCATGAAGTGCCATTTCTTTTTGTTGTCCAAGGGCTCAACGTTGATGCCCCTGGCTATGAAATCCCCGCTTGCCTCCCTTATCCTGTCAAGCGGCCTTTGTATGCCGTCGAATATAGAGCCCATGAGTCCTGGGGCGAGCTTTACCGAAAGCTGCATGCCTGTGCTTTTCACTATGCCCCCTGGCCTTAGGCCGCTCGTATCCTCGTACACCTGCACTGTGGCATTGCCATTTTCCAGCTTTATTATCTCGCCTATGAGCTCCTCTTCGCCCACGCGCACAACGTCATACATGTTGGGGTTTTCCAGTCCCTTTGCTATGACAACCGGGCCTGAAACCCTATATATTGAACCAGCCATTTGAATCAACCATTCTTGTATATGTCTATGCCAAGCACTCTCTTAGCGATATCGCCCACGGATTCGCCAGACCCTGCATTTTCATTCTCAGAGGGTATAAACACTACCAAGGGCTTCAGCATGGTTTCCGCAAGCTTGACTGCCTGCTGGCCCATGCTCTTCCTTACATCATACGATGAGATTATCAAATCGTACTCCTTCAAGCCCATCAGCTCTGAAAGCTTGGCTGCAGCCTCTTTGCCTTCGCTTATGAAAACGTCCTTTATCCCTATAAGCTTAAAACCAAGCACCATTTCCCTTTCGCCTACGACAGCTATCTTTCCGAAATCCTGGATTGCCATGAAGCTCACGAAGCATTTGTCCCCATTACAAACCTGTTTGCAGAGGCTGAGTCTATGCCATAATACCTGGTCAGGAATATAGAACGCAGGCTGTTGCGCTCTGTCTCTGCCCTTATGATGTAGCCGAGCATGAACGGCAAAGAAGCCGTGAAAGAAGCGAATAAAGGCATGTATTTGTCGTAAAGCGCGCGCCTGAAATACAGTTCCAGGTCTGATGCCATGCCTTTTTCAAAATACTTGTGTATAGCGTCTGCAAGGCCTTGGCTGTCAGGCAAGCCAGGGAATCGCACGTCCTTGCCAGAAACTGCATCTATAACCTGCTGCTTGGAAAGTTTTCCGCCAGGTATGAGCAGCGGCTCTGCTGCCGGGTCTATATACCTGCTTTTAGCGGCGACAACTATGTTCTTTGAATCTATCAGCGCAGTGACATAGCCGTATACGGTGCCCTCGTCGCCTTTGTAGAACTTAAGCGTTTCCAGAAGCCGTGAATAATAGTAGAGATCAAGCTCCAGCATCATGCTGCTCAGGCTTTTAGTCTTGATATAATCGTCGATGTGGGACATCAGGGCGGTGCCGTACCCGAACCGCGCCAGGTGGTTGACTACAGTCTCTACATCCTTAAGCTCCATCATCCTTGCATATTCGTGCGCTCCTATGCTGCCTGCAAGCACGCCTATAGGGTTGCCTGAAAGAACGAAAAATTCGCCTGTCTGCGATATGCTGTAGCCAAGGGCTTTTGCCGATAGCAGCGCTTTTATGTTCTCGATGTCGAACTTCCTTATATACGCCTCGACAAAAGGCCTGGCCGTCGGAGGCATGGCTGCGTAAGCCTTGTTTACCCTCCTAGAAAATTTCAGGTTAAGCACAGCTTCGATTAAGTCAGGCATCTTGTACAGTCCGGAGAGGCTGTCTATCTCGCTTTTGTAATCTGTTTCTGACAGGGTCTTCATCATGTCATCGGTATCCTTGCCTACCAGCTGCTCAATGCCCTTTTGGCTGAGCATCAATGTCGAAAGCGCTTTGAGAGCGCCATACTTGCCCGTATACGTAGAATCGCTCATTCCGATCCCGTTATAAGCTTAAGCAGCTTGGAGTACATCCTTGGCTTTATAATCTCCAGTATCCTGTTCATGCTGTAATCAAGTTCCTTCTTGCCGTCTGCAGACACTGCAATAAGTCCTCCGGCAAATGCGCTTCCTGCGTCGAGTATCTTTGCTTTGCGCTTTAGCCCTTCCAAAGCCTGAATGTCATCCTTGCGCACATACACCGTGCAGCCTTCGCCTATTTCATCCAATGCGGTATTGTAAAGCTTCAAAAGAAGGGCTTTGTACTGGCTGCTTTTTAAGTAGCTCGCGATGTTCTTCCGCAGCTCTTTGTATGCATTGTCAAAGCTTTCCTGCATTGCAGAATACACGAGCCTTTTGGCCTCTATGTTCGCCTTTGAAAGCTCCCTGGCCTTTATCTGCTTTGCTTCAAGGTCCGCGGCGTCAAGTATCTCCTTAGACTTTTTTGAAGCAGCATCTTTGGCAGCTTTTATTATTTCGGAAGCCTGCGCACGCGCATCGCCAATGAGCCTGTCAGTCTCCAGCTGTTTCTTTTTTTCGATATCATCTATTATCTCTTCGAGACCCATTCTATTACCGTGCTAATTGCCTGCCGCACATCAAAGTATCTGCAACAGCAGTATGAGCCCTAAGACGAAGCCAATGATCCACAATGTCTCTGGTATTACGAAGAAGAATAGGACCTGGCCGAATTTTTCCGGCTTTTCTGCTATTATACCCATTCCAGCAGCACCTATTCCCTGCTGCGCCATTCCTGTGCCTATAAGGCCCCCGGCTATTGCTATCGATGCAGCAACAGCGTATAATGGACTTACTGCCACTACCATATATTTTCACCATTTAATAATAAATCTAAATTGCAAAACATAAAATTTAGTACGAATGAATTAAACTATTTATACAATACAATTCATATATGTTTGCGTGCGATACCTTTATAAATTCATTATAATAGCGGTTAGAGGCCATGAGCATGGAAGTTAAGATTAACAAAATCAACGAGTTCACGTGGGAGATCCAGCATGCAGGCAATCCAGATAACATGGTGCCTGTAAGGATATTTGCCAACAGCAGCATAATATCATCAATGCAAAGGGATCGTACAATGCAGCAGGCAATGAATGCCACTACGCTTCCGACAATGGTGAAGCACATGCTAGTAATGCCTGACGGGCACGAGGGCTACGGCTTCCCGGTCGGTGGCGTTGCAGCCTTCCCTGCAGACGATGGCATAATATCGCCAGGCGCCATAGGCTTTGACATAAATTGCGGCGTCAGGCTTATAAGGACAGACCTGAGCTTTGAGGAAGTTAGGCCAAGGCTCGGCGAACTCATGGACACGCTTTTCAGCATGGTTCCAAGCGGCGTCGGAAGCAAGGCAAGCAAGGGCTTTACAAGAAGCGATATAGAAAAGGTCGCCATAGAGGGCGCAGCCCAGGTCATAAAGCATGGCTTTGGCGTCAGCGAGGACCTTGAAAGGATGGAAGAAAATGGCTGCATGGATGGCGCTGATCCTGACAGGGTAAGCGACCTGGCAAAGAAGCGCGGCACCCCACAGCTAGGCACGCTTGGGGCCGGCAACCATTTCCTTGAGGTGCAGCGCGTTGGAAGGATTCTGGATCCAGCAACATCAAAGGCCTACGGCCTCTGGGAAGACCAGGTTGTTGTAATGGTCCATAGCGGCTCAAGGGGCTACGGCCACCAGGTGTGCAGCGATTACCTAAGGGTGCTCAATGATTATAGCGCAAAGAACAACATAAGGCTGGTAGATCCAGAGCTAAGCTACGCGCATATAGGCTCAAAGGAGTCTGAAGATTACCTCAAAGCGATGAAATGCGCTGTTAACTTCGCATTCGCAAACAGGCAGGTAATGATGGACTCCATACGCAAAAGCTTTGAAAAAGTGTTTTCCAAGAGCTGGGATGCTTTGGGCATGCACCTTGTATATGATGTCGCGCACAACATAGCAAAAGAGGAGGAGCACGATGTCGAGGGCAGGAGGATGAAGCTGATAGTGCACAGGAAGGGCGCCACAAGGGCGTTTGCGCCAGGAAGGCCAGAAATACCAAAAATATACAGGGACTACGGGCAGCCCGTCCTTATACCTGGCAGCATGGGGACCTCAAGCTACGTCCTTGCAGGCCTTGAAGGCGCTATGAAGCAGAGCTTCGGCTCCTCATGTCATGGCTCTGGCAGGCTTATGTCGAGGCACCAAGCCATAAGAGAGATACCTGCATCCAAGACACTTGGAAGCATGCGCGACAAGCACATAGAATTAAGGGTCAGGGACAGGAAACTCGTAAGCGAAGAATCCGAGCTGGCATACAAGAACGTCGATGACGTGGTGGCAAGCGTGGCAGGCGCAGGCATAACAAAGATCGTGGCGCAGCTGCTGCCTATAGGAGTTGCAAAGGGCTAGCAATGCAGTGCATGACAAAGCTATAAATATAACGAAATAGCCATATATAGTATTTAAAAATTGGGTAAGGGAGATGGAAGACAGGATAATCATAAGCCTGCATACAGAGCCTGGGAAGCGTAGGCATACGTGCGTGGCTTGCGAAGCCTATAAGCGTGAGATAAAAAAGAAAAATAAGGAGGCACTGCTTCTTTATATAAAGCACATATATGAAGTGGCGCAGAAATCAGGAGGCAACAACTTCATAATAAGGAAAAGCGAAGTGCTCAAGAAAGACTCCCAAGAGAAGATTAACGAGGTAATATTCTCGCTCCCCAAGCACAGCAAGGGCAAATGACCCCAACTCTGGTGTTTCAATGGTTGACGGGCTAATAAAGGTTACCAGCGACGACGCTTTCGAAACCGTGCTCGAAAGGGCAGTGGAGGCCATAGAAAAGCGCAACATACGAATTTTCGCAATTCTGGACCATAAGAAAAATGCAGAAAGCGTTGGCATGGAAATGGGCAATGCCACTGTAATAATTTTTGGCAATCCAGAAGCAGGCACCAAGCTTATGCAGGACAGGCCCAGCATAGCGATAGACCTACCTCTAAGGCTGCTTATAAGCAGTGAGGACGGCAAAACAGCGCTTCGCTATTACAATCCGCTGCACCTGGCCAAGGAGCACAAGCTCAATGACAACCTTGACTTGATAAACAAGCTTTCAGGGCTGCTCAATGCTATAGTAATGGAAGCGGCGGGCAAGGCCTGAAAATATCCTTATGTGCAATCATCATGCAAATCGCTCTTTTTTGTGTCAAGCTCCTTTGCGATTTTCATGATTCTTCTAAGCTCTTTTACCCTTATGGATGCGTAGCCCCTTATTGGGAAATGGCATAAATAGACTTTTGCTCCTAAAAGCGTTCCTTTTTGGCCATAGCCCTGAATCACTGAGCCATCAAACATTTGATAAGTCACCTTTCCTATGAAGCACACAACCATAGGCCTGTAAGTTTTCACTGCCCTGAGCATTCGCCTTATTCCATAAGCTGCTTCAGATCTTTTGAGCTTTGAAACATCGACAGTAGGCCTGTCTATCAGGTTTATGAAGTTGAGCCGATACTTTTTGGCAAACCTTTTTTCATACATCTCCATTAGCTCAGAATCGTCTTTGAGAAGCGCAGGAGGCTCGTCTATTATATTGGCTCTGCTGAGAAGGTACCAGAACATCTTGTTGTTCGAGAATGGGACACCCCTCTCGTAGGAGCCCGGATGGGGATTTATGCCTACGAACATTATCAACGCATTCTTTGACAGCTTGTAGCGTATATTTTTGTATTTCAAAACAACACCCGCATTGATTGGCACAGCCCTAAGCGCGTCGGCTTTTGGGATATGTTATCTTGGTTCCTTTTACCTTGGCAAACGATGTAAGCTCGTGCGGCCTTGACCCAGAAATACCTGATATGTGATAAACCTTTCTTCCTCTTACTATGAGAGCATCAGCAATGAGCGACCTGTGGCACCTGAACGGGTTGCCCTCGGCGCACATCATAGCAAGAGTGTGTTTCCTGCTGAGCCCTATGAGCTTCAATATGGCGCTGGCGAAAGCCCTGGTCTGCATGTAGTCTGCAAATCCCCTGAAGCTTTCGTTTCTCCACCCAATATTCACTGACCCTTTCGATGGCTTCCTCAGGCCCCCGAGCTCCTTGAAATGCACGTATTCTATGCCGTTCCTCTTCAGCCGAGATGAAAGCCTTGCCTCATTGAAATCGGGCTGGTGCCTTGATTTCGGAATTGTTCGAACATCAACAAGCATGTCAACCGAATGTGACTTGAGAATTTTTATGAACTTTGATATTTCGAGGTTTGAATAGCCCAATGCATATATTGGGTTCTGGCTTTTAGGCATAATAGCATGTCTCACAACTTATATTAACACTTATTGCAATTATTTATAACAGGAAAGAATTTTGTTTTCTCTTTGATGCAGAAGAAAATACGATCGCACAAGGTGTAAACAACACAGAGCAGCATCCTACTGCCATAAATAACTATTTCAAGCATATGTCAATGCAGAATGCAGGCACGGTAATCAAATGCCAGAAAAGATAAAGACCAATATCGGCGCAATAGACACGTATCCGAAGCTCATATTGGCACTCATAATGCTTGAGCTCGTTTTGAGCGTGATACTTTACACGATTGGCCATTTTAGGGATAACTCTTATTTGCGTGGTGTAGGAATTGGACTCACAATCACATGGGTCACTAGCGCGATAGCGTACTTAAGCGTAAGGATTAGGTCAAAATAAAGGAGCGAAGCAATGAAAATAAGAAAATATTATGTCCGTGGTGTCGGTGCCGGTTTGATAATAGCGTGGGCGACAAGCGCGATAGCTTATTGGAAAGCAGGAGGCACATTTACCGAGGTTGAACTGATACTGTTTGAATTTGTCCTTAGCATGATATTCCTCGCAGTTTCGCTATTCATGAAAGAGTATCCCGAATCGAAGTAGTTTTGCGCACGGAAAGCAAAGAGCATGGATTTTTTGAAGCAAGAAATTGTTATCAGCGCCGCCCCTGCTGGACTGCCAATCGCCAACATAATGTCATTCTGTTGACACTGGTTATCTTGAATGAGATGGAGCCGGTGGAATGGTTGCCGTGTAGTGCTGCGACGATATATGTCCCGAGAGTTCAATGATGCTACCATTTATGTAGTGGCAGTATACGCCGCTGCTGTTTGTCTCAAGCACGAGGCACGAATACATGCTGTGTACTGGAGCAAGCCATGCCAGAAGCAGCACGATTATAGCAGCAAACGCAAATGAAACCATGGAATTTCTGAACTCTTTCTTGGAAAGCGAACTCTTCTTGCCTTCAATCATTGAAAAAATGTTTGTATTGCTTGTATCCCGTATCATCACATTAACCGGCTTGCCGTGCAGCGTTTCGTCTGTATGTTCCACGTAACCTGCAGCTGCATAGCTCTGATCAACTGGTAGGTAAGACTCTATAAGATAGTAGTAACCTGCTTTCGGGACCATCCGTTTGCTACCTATTGGTACAATACTGATTCCTGTGCTGCCAGTTATTGCATCAAGGCTTAGGTCTGTTCCAGAGTTTCTGGCATCTTCTAGCATATTGCCAAGGGCGGCAATGTTATCTGACATCTTGAGTCTGGCCTGCTGGACAAGCCCCAGTTCTTTTGAATTTATTTTAATTGGCTTCCCGCTATTATCGTATAACATGTAAATATTTGATTTCGGAAGGAAGCCATTCACCTTCTCGAGTGACAGGGCAGTATAGCCTGTGCCGTCAGTAAGGTAGGTCGCTTCACCTTTCCAATACGAGCCAAGAAAATCTGTTACTGTGTGCGAAGAACCGCCTTGCTGCGTCACATAATAGGCAAATAGGGAAACGTCGTAGAATGTACATTTTGCCCTGGTTAGCGGAGTGTTTATCGTGTTTCCGCTCTCAGATTCGAGCTTTGCTTCGAGTATGTAGAAGCCAGTTGATGTGGAGTCCATCTTTGCGACTGGCGTATTGGCGACCATCATATGAACTGCAAAATATGAGAAACCTAGATACAGAACTCCAATCGCTATCAGTATCGCGGCGAGGATTAGTACTGTTGGGTATAGGAACGTAGTTGGGTTGATTGAATTGGCGTTGCCGCCTAAAATCGCGCTGCCGAATAATAGACTTATGCCCCCTATTATCAGGACCACAGAGATTATTGCAAAAGTGGGGGGCTTTCTTTTGGTTGTGGGTGCGTCGATATGCTCATGCTGGCTTAAAACCTTTGGATCTGCATTGGCAAAATCTGCGCGCACTGCGACAACGGGTGTTTTCATTTTGTTTGCGTACGTGTTCCAGGTGCCATTGAACTTCGCCATGCTAAAACCTACTGATGCATGTCAAAATTTATCTTGACATCTGCCTTTGCCTCTTCTGGCACTTGGAACAGAGTCATTGCAGAAAAGCCCATTGCTCCGGCAAGCAGATTATATGGGAACTGCTGTATACGTATGTTCAAGTCAGTAACCGATTGGTTGTAAAACTCTCTCCTGTCGGCTATCTGCGATTCGAGGGTCAGTATGCTCTGCTGCAATTGTATGAAGCTGTTGTTCGCCTTGAGGTCAGGATAGTTCTCCGCTACTGCAAATACGCTCTTGAGCGCAGAGGATACCTGATTAGACGCATTCATCTTTGCCTGAACGTCCCCTTGGGGCAGATCCATCCATTGGCTTCTCAATTGCGTGAGCTGCGTCATGAGTCCCTTCTCGTACTTCATGTAGCCGCTTACCGCGTCTATGAGCTTGCCAAGGGCGTCATGCCTCTTCTCGAGGAGCACATCTATGTCGGCCCAGGCCTTCTTTGCGTTGTTCCTCAATGCAACTAAAGAGTTGTATATTACTATTACCAGCCCAGCTATTATTATCACAGCAAGGCCGACTATGGCATACAGCAGCAGACTCATTTAATCATGCTATAGCTATACAATATAGGTATAAAAATTTAGCTATGAAACCTCTGCAGATACCGTTTATCAGGGTAGGGCTAACAGCACGAAGCTTAACGCCTACTGCCTTGATGTGTCGAGGGAAAGCGTAGGCATTCTTTGATAACCGCCATCGACAGTGAACATAATAAAGGTAATGGTGTTAGCTTTTAAACCTGTGATATACGCCCCTGCCGGGATTTGGACCCGGGTCACAAGCTCCGCAAGCTCGTGTTCTATCCAAGTTATACTACAGGGGCATGTCTGACAATCACAAATTTGTCTGCTCATGTTTAAATATTCTATTAAAGCCACATTATCTTAAAATTCTTATCAAAATCTCAAAAGAAAACAAAAGATTTATAAGATACTTTTTGATATAAATCTATACTTCGTTAAAAGATTAAGGCGCATGCATGTTTCATACTTATATGACAATACTGGTTCCCTCGATCGTAGCGGCAATAATCACGGCAGTAGCGACCAAATTTCTGATAAAGTACATGGGTTCCTCAGGCATAACGCTTGTGGACCATAATAAAAAAAGCAAGCCAGTCATAGCGACGGGCGTAGGATTCGGCATAGCATTCGGATTTAGCATAGGCATATTCACATACATATTCGGCGCAAGCTTCAATTTCTATACGCCAATTGCTTCAATATCCGACCTTTTCGGGATAATGACATCCATACTGCTTATAACAATAGTGGGATTTATAGATGACATAAATATACGGATCGGCAAATCGCATGAGACAAAGGATAAAGAAGGCTCATGGACCGGCCTCAAGCAATGGCAGAAGCCAGTGCTTACGTTCATGGGCGCGATACCGCTGATGGCCATCAATGCAGGGGTTTCAGTAATTAGGATACCTTTTGTAGGAAACATTGCATTCTCAATATTTTACCCATTAGTCATAGTGCCCCTTGCCATAATGTTCGGCGCAAACGCCTTCAACCTGCTTGGAGGGTTTGACGGCATAGCCACAGGCACAGGCACAATTGCCATCCTTGGGCTGCTCATCTACAGCATATTTTTCGGCACGTACACAGGAACGCTGATATCTGCGGTATTGTTCGCATCAATGCTTGTGTTTGCGCTGTTCAACATATATCCTGCCAAAATGATACCTGGGGACAGCTTTACCTATTTCTTCGGTGCAGCAATAATAGCAGACATGATACTAGGCAATATGGAATCCTTTGGGATAATAATATTCATGCCGTGGATAATCGAGTTCATACTCCATGCGCGCAGGAAATTTAAAACAAGGGACATGGGCGAGCTCCAGCATGATGGCACATTCGCGCCTCCATACGGGAAGAAGATATACAGCTGGACCCACCTTATCATGAATATGAAGAAATGCAAGGAGTGGGAGATATCGCTTTACATGTGGTTTGTAGAATTCGGCTTCATAGCGCTGGCGTTTGTGCTTAAATCATTCTCGCTGCTTTAAATGCTGCTAAGCGCGTGCCTGCGCACTCCATGCATTTCAGTGCGCCTCTTCCTATTGGCCTTCCTGCGCAGGATATTCGCATATATTACAGTTTTGCCGCCATTGAACTTATTCTTATCAGCTATGAAATCCATGTCAGAGGCTCTTATGAGCTTGCTTCTGCCTGCATAATTAGCGTACACGGAAGCTTCACTGACGAGCTCTTTTATCGTATCCTCCATCTCTTTTTCAAGAGACGTCACTGCGTTCTCATTTATCATCTCAGCACCAGCATCCTTAAGAAAAGCTTCCACATCATAAAGACTAAATCCTCTCTGTTTTATCAAAAATACACCCCTTAAACAAGTTGTAAATAGTTTATTCAAACAAAGGTTTTTAAAGAAATCCGAAAATGCGTCATTAGTGGCAGTGAGCGCATAATCCAAGCTGTTTAAAAGCATGCGCTCAGACCACCAGCAGCGCCAGAATCCCATAGGAAACTGCTATAAGTATATTATCATCAATTCCACTTCTCAATCCTTCCACCACTGCGATTATCGCGGCAATCGCTATTCCTATGTATCCAACCAGCAAAAATCCAGCTATCGCGCCTGCGACGAAGAACGCCAGGCTTCCAAAAAGGCTCTTTTCTTTGTTATATGCCAGCTTTATCTTACCGAGCTTCAATCCGAATATTGTTGCAAGCGGATCGCAAACAAGCAGCAGTATGGCTCCAAATACTTCAAAGTTGAACTGATGCAGCAACCCGAGCAGTATGCTCAGCCCAGCTGCAAGGAAAAGAGCCCCATGCTCGTAAACCTGCTCCTCCTTTTTCAGGCTTCTGAAAAACCCAAGATGATACTTCGAATTCCAGGCGGTAAGCAGCCCAAAAACCCCAAGAAGTTCAAGCCCGAACAATATGTAAAGCCCGTATAGCCTGCCGAAAACGCCCAAGACAACAAGGATTATCGCAGCTAGGGCAAGCTGAAACATGTCCCTGTTTATCTCAATGACCTTCTTGCGGTTGGCATACGCGCTCTTCACGCTTTTCCTTTCATCGCTATAATCCAGCAGGACCGCAGCAGCCCCAAGCCCGAACCCAAGCATTATGGGATAAGCATAAAGGCCCAAAAAGGCCGTTGCAACGTATTCTGCAGCAAGTACTGCCAAGAATATGTAGGAAAGCATACTGATTTTTGTATAGAAAAACGCCAGCCCATATGCCGCAAGCACAGAAATTAAAAACATTGTAATATGGACTTGGTTATAACCAAAGGCTGGAATAATCAGTATGACTATAACAGCCAGAAATACTGACATCAAATTTCTTTTTGCAAATCGCGAGAGCGCAATCCCAAGAAGAAACAATACCGCTATTATTAGGTAATCGATGATCATCAAAGCGCCATTCGTTCAAATCAAATTTATTATCCAGGCAGCAACCAGGAATCCCGCAGCTATTATTGTAGGCACAAGCACCTTCGCAAGGCTTATCATGGAATCAAGGGAAGTCATCATCTTCTCCCTTTGGTTTATGCCCCAAATATAAAAGTTCTTTATTACAGTGCTTTTATATGCCACATCAGCATGCTTAAGCTGTTTAAGCGCTCCATTAACCGCTTCGTCAACCAGCTTTTCCAAGCTCCTATATTTAGTGTGCCTGCCAAGCACGTTGCTTGCAGTCTCCCTCATCGAATTTATGTAGTGCGTGTCGGTCGTATACACTTCAGCTTCTATGCCAAATTTGTCGCGTACATGGCTTATTATGGCTTCCCTAAAAGCTGGCTTCATATTGTTTGCGTTGAATGCTATAATGCCGAATTTCTTTCCGCCTATGCCAAATACAGACGCATTTATGTTCCCCGGTGCAACATCCGCAGGCTCCCCAAGCGCAACATAGGCATTAAGCGATTTCGAGCCGAAGAGGAGCTCCTTCGAAGACGCAAGTGGGGCTTTTATTGAATCGATTGCTGCCAGGTAATCATTAAGGATCTTTGAATTGAACTTTACTGATTCAAGCTCCTCGGCAGGCGCAGACTCAAACCTTGAATTATGCGCGTCAACAAGTATCGGGGCTTCTACAATCTTCTCAAGCGCCTTTTCAATCACTGCTGCAGCTTCTGGCGTAATGTCCTCTGTGACTTTCGGCGCCCTGGTCAGGGTAATCAGGCCGCATTTTCCGAATTTCAGTATCTTTACCATGGCCCCATTGCTTTCCCCGTAATAATAGCCGAATTCGCTGTTCTCTGCATGTGTTTCCTGCTGGTCTATCACAGCTTCGAATGCGCGCTTGACCTGCATGAACTGGTCCGACGATACTGCATTGTAATCCTCATTGACTGCTGCGTGAAGTACAAAGACGCTTGCCTTGTACTTCGAATTTCCATACTTTTCCACAAGGTACGGGAAATTGCTGCTGCCCAAGGTGCCGACAGGCCCGAAGTGTATCTGCGGCACAAAGAAAACGGAATCAAGCTTGCCTCCTGACCTTATCGTAATTGCCTTTACCGTTATGTCGGTGCGAACCCCAAAGCTGTTTTTCGATTTCCTATCAGGCAGTGCTATATTTATGCTGAAAAGCCAGTTCTGCAGCATCTGTGCGAATATGTCAACACCGCTGAATCCAAGGCTCCTTTTTATCGGCGAATCTATCAAATATATTATTATATAGCTTATCACCAGGAATATGAATATTCCAGCGTAGAGCTTTATCAGAAGCAGCCCCAGCGGTATTGTGCGGTTGAATATTATGCCGCTTGCAGGCAGGAAAAATATAAGGTTAAGCGTTGGCTGTATCAGCGAGAACAGCGATGCGTTCTTATATCTGTTCATCATCAGCTTGTTGACAAAGAGCCACCACGCGAAAATGCTTGCGTCGCCTACTATTATCGTTACTATGCTCAGCGCGTAAGAGCCTGATATCAAGTATACGGCAACAGAAAGCACCATGAAGATTGCATACGTGGTCTCTGCAAGCAGCGAGACGAATACTATGTACTTCGAGCGTATATAGGTCCTCATCCCCTTGTAAATGAATATCGTTATGGTTGTAGGGATGATTATGGCTATGAGGCCCCCGACAAGCCCGTTTATTAGTATGTACGGGATTGTGTATAAGGCATCGGAATGGTGCACTATGTATGCGCTGAGCACGCCAACTACCAGGCCCACTACTACAAGTATTGCGAAAAGCCTAAGCGCATTCGGCAGGTTTTTCGAAAATAAGCTTACGTGCTTGAGTGCGCCCTTATAGCTCTTGTTCTCCATAATAACATCGCAGTAAATGAAGATCTATTCTTATAGCGAGCCGGAATTCCATGCTGTTGAGGATTGCCCAGAGATACTTGGGCTTTTGTATTTAATAAGTTTTTTGAAACGCACAAAGCCTGCGCATTACTTCCCGTACCTCCTTTTCCTTCTCGAGTATTCGCTTATTGCTTTCTGCAGGTCCTTTTTAGTGAAGTCTGGCCAATATTTTTTGCTGAAGTAAAGCTCAGAATATGATGACTGCCATGGCAGCAGCCCGGAAAGCCTCTTTTCCCCTGAAGTACGTATTATCAGGTCAGGATCTTCAAGCGCAGATGTCCTAAGGTTCTGCTTTATTTCATCATAATTCATGTTTGCAGGCGAAACGCCCTTGGCGACGAGCCTCCTTACCGCATGCAGTATGTCTTCCCTGCCGCCATAAGCCACCAGTATGTTTATATAAAAGTCATTGTACTTCTTTGTCCTTTCTTCTATGGACTTGAATGCCTGGTTAACCTTTGCCGGCAAAAGCTTGCGATCTCCTATGAACTTCACATGCGCCTTGTTATCTGCAAGCATTTTGAGCATCCTCTTGTCCTTTGATGCCCTTATGTAAAGCTGGTAAAGAACCTTGAGCTCGTTTTGCGACCTTTTCTGTATGTTTTCCGTAGAAAGCGCCCATACAGTCAGGCTTTTAACCCCTATCTTGCTCAACCAGCATGAGAAGTCCACGAATTTGCTTATGCCGTAGCTATAGCCCCTAAACAAATTCAACTTATTCCGATTTGCCCAACGCCTGTTTCCGTCGGGAATCAAGGCCAAATGCTGCGGCAGCCTTAAATCATCACGTATCATGATTGCACCGGTCTACGCCCTAATATATTTATATGAATTAATATTTATTAACTCGTATCTCTTTTAACTAACTTATTTAATAACTTAACGCTAAGTACTATAAATAATGTATTTCTGTGAATGCTGGCAATGCGCATTGGGCAGCACTCCGCAGTTTTGGTTTTGGCAAAAGCGGTAAAAATGGACTATAATGCATTCTACGAGCTAGGCTCATTGGACGAGGTGCTTGGAGAAGACCAGGCAATAGCTGCAATGCGCAGCTTTGCTAGCAAAGCAAACTCCGGCACGCTCGAAAAGCCGCTGATTCTGTTCGGGCCTACAGGAGTCGGGAAAAGCGTATCGGCTCGCCTGCTTGCTGCTGAGTATAAATGGAACCTGATAGAATTGAATGCCAGCGATTACAGGGACAAGGATTCCATAAAGAAAATTCTTGGCGCAGCGTCGCAATCGCGCAGCCTTTTCAATAAGATGAATCTGATACTGCTAGATGAGATAGACGACATAAGTGCAAAATTTGACAAAGGCGCATCCTCTGCAATCCTAGACCTGATAAATACTTCAAAAAACCCAATAATCTTCATTGCAAATGACGTCTGGGACCAGAAAATCTCCTTTCTGAGGGGCCATTGCACCCCTGTGGAGTTTAAGAAGCCAAAGCCTTTTGTAATAGAAAGGGTACTTGAACGCATATCTGCCAGGCTCAGCATAAAGCCAGCAGCAGACGTAATGCGTGCAATAGCTGCAAGGTCAAGCGGCGACGTAAGAAGCGCGATAAATGACATGTTTGCAGTATCGGGTGCCAGCGCTGACGCTCTTGACTACATCGGCCTTAGGGACAGGAAGGAGTACATATTCTCAACGCTGGACAAGATATTCATGTCCAACACGCTTTCAGCTCCGCTGAGAGCCATAACCAATGCAGAGGATTCGAATGACATGCTACTCAAGTGGATTGACCAGAACATACCTAACAGGTATAGCGATATGCATGACATACGCAACGCATACGCGAGCCTATCCTGCGCATCAATATACTTTAACAAGGCTTCGCGCTCGCAGTACTATACCTACTGGCGCTATACGAATGTGTTAATGTCCAGCGGCGTTGCCCTAGCAAAGAGCTTTTACCCGCAAATGTCTAACAGGTATGAATTCCCGCATACCATAAAGTCGCTAAGCTCCTCAAAGGGATCGCGAGCCTCCAGCGCCGAGATAGCTGCAAAGCTCAAAAGGCGCATACACGAGAGCACCCGGAAGATACTGGAGTACTATGTGCCAATTCTTGCAATGATTGCGAAGCAGAACGAAGCGATGGGCAAGAAAAATGAAATCTACGACTTTTTTGAAACGCATTACGAGCTCTCTGAAAAAGACATCGAATTCATAAAGTCTTCAGCATAAGCGCGCAGCCAAGCAGCTATTCTAGCCTAAGTTTGACTCGATGCTGCTTCTTATGTAGTCCAAGCTGTCCTGCATGTGTTCGACATCATTTACTTTCATGCTTGCAGCCTCATTGTGCCCTCCGCCATTCTCTATGTGGCCTATATCCCTCATTTCCCCTATCAGATCAAGCAGGCCAGCCTTGGCCGAAAGGTCTTTGTTTACCCTTATTGAAATCAATGCCTTGTTATAGACTATGCATACTGCCTTCTTGCCGTTCTCCTTCTCAATTTTGTCTTGAAAGAGCGAAGCAAACTTGCCATGCTTTACGAACCTTAGGCCGAGATCTTCTATGTACTTGTAATTCAAAATAGAGACTACGTAATCCTTATGCCTGTATATCTTTGACTTCTGCAGCGCCATTGCCATGGCCTGGTCCAGCTCCCCAGAAGCGGTGTCTATCACCTCGGAGAAAATTGCTTCATCAGACATTGCATTTATGATGTTTTTCGGCGTGACAAACTTTCCATCAAACGTCTCATGCATAGTAATGCTGTCAAGAAACAGTGCCATTTCGTTTGCCTTTTTTTCCGGCTTTCCGTAAACGCTATGGTCGCTTATGAGTGACGCTTTCATGAACCTTGAGACGTTTACGCATGATATAGAGTGCGCCAGCGCTCCTGCCAGGTAGCCAGCAGTGGTGTTGGAGTCGCCACCTTCAAGCCAAGGATTTACGTAAACGTCTATGTCGCTGTAAGCGAATCCGCTATACAAAGGATGGTGGTCTATCCATACGAGCTTCGCCTTGCCCTTTGCGCTTTTTATTGCATTTTTGCTTTCCTGTGCTGTGCCAAAATCTATGGCGCAGACTATCGGCTTTTCAATGCTTTCATAGTTGCTGAACCTTGCCGAATCAGCCTCGAAGGCCTCCTGGGTATACGCCACGTTCCTGTTCATGGTCCACAGGCAATTAACGCTCTTGAATCCAAGAATGCCTGCAAGCTTTTCAAACGCCATATATAGCGCAATGGCGCCGGAAGAGCCATCGCCATCGTTGTGGAACCTAAAGAATATGGGCGCCCCGGAAATGAAATTCCTGACCAATGCCTTGCCGGCCATTTCAAGCCTGCTGCCCAAGCGCGCAACCGAATCGTCAAGACCTTGAATCCCTGAGGAATACTGCTTGCACATTGGGGTTACCTTCTTCACCAGTGCATCTATCTTCTCTTCGTAAAGCTCATGTGTCGCCTTTGCGCCCTTCAGGCTGGAAAGCCCGAGCGATACGCCGTCATAGTTTTCTGCTCCAAGCTCTACAATGTCATATGGCTCAAGGCGCATTGATGAATACGACTGCAGCACAGAGTCTCCAACCAGGGTGTACAGGCTCTCGCCGCGGGCTGAGATCTTTGTAGATGCGACAATGAATTTTTTCAACGAAACACCATGCCTAAAATGAAAGTAAATATGGCTTTATCATCTAAAAGGCTATCGCGTGCACATGCCGGGCATGTGCGCAAAGGCATTCATGAGCTCGAGTTTGACGCAGCAGAAATGCATTGCGATTTGAAGCTGCTGTTCTGGATCTGGTCGCACAGGGTCGCATTTTTATACCTTACTGCAAAGCCGTAGTAGCATGAATAGTATATGGTCAAGCCGTAGCTTTTTACGTAGTTGCAGGAGCTGTTTATGACCGAGGCATTTTCGGTCACATTCAGTGCTGCTATATTCTGGCTTGCAACATACGCGCAATCAACCGAGTAATTTCCTGGAAGAAGGGCGCACAAAGCAGCATCCCTATAGGTTGTCGCCAATTCGTAATAGCATATGTCGCTGTCTGACATGCTCAAAGCTTCAAAATCGTAGTAGGAGCTTAAGTTTCTGTTAAGGTTCAGCAAGTCCGCTACGGGCACTCCGCCGCCAACCGTGCCATTCAGGTACGAGCAATATGACGGGTTTCCGGTTGCCATCGCCTTCAAATAATAGCTTGAGCTCATGCAAACCGTGCGTTCTGTGGTGTTCTGAATGCCAGTGCAGTAAGCTTGGCTGGAATAGTTCATCGCCTTTGCATAGCCATACATGCAATTTGAGGATGCTGTGGCGTTTTTTATCAGGCTGCAATACGACTCGTTCTTGGCAGTCAGCGCAGCTGAGCTTATGCATGTTGCAATTCCTGAGCTTGCATTGAGCGTCAAGCATGCATGTGCATTGCCTGTATCAGATGCTACCGACTGTATGCACTGGGATCTCACAGGTATTGCGTTTATGTGCGTGCATATGCTTGCATTGCCCTCTGACACTGCATAATTCTCATAGCATGCGTTCCTCTGAGTAGAGAATATTATGCTGCCACAGCCCTTATGCTCAGAGTTTGCCGCTATCGCAGCTATTATGAGCAATGCAAGGACTATGGCGGCAAGCGCAAATATCCTGTAGCGTTCCGGTATCCTGCGCAAAGGCCCTTGTCCAGGCGCATTCCCGCCATTTTGTGCAGCCTTGTTCTTAGGCATTAGAGGTTTTCACCCATTTGCTCCACAGTATACACCTTAAAGCCCTTTTCGGTTATCTCGTAAGGAGACAGCGCCCAGCTGTGGTTGGAGCCGCGCATTTTCACTATCTCAGCAGTAAGCGTGCGCCTATCCTCTTTTCCGAGCTGGTAAAGCATTATGATGCCATCGAATATGAAGAATTCAGTGGAATACTTGAGCTTGCTCCTGTCCGAAAAGTCCACTTCAACGGTGAGGAAAGCCGTAACGCCAAGCCTGTGCAGGCTTTCAGACAAAAGCAGCATTGATTTTCTGTAATTAAAATTGTCGTTCAGCACCATTTTCATCAATGATATGGAGTCTATCACCACACACTTGGCATTGTTCTGCTTTATTATTGATTCTATGTCTGAAATAATATTGCCGAATGAGTACATTGCGGAATCACTTTGGGTCTGCAGCTTCGACGCAGGATCCTCTCCGTCTATTATGATTTCGCCGTTTTTAACCATGTCATCGATATCGGTAAAGCCCTTGAATGCAAACTTCGCGTTCTTTAAAAGCATATCTGGCTTCTCTACAAGGGATATGAAAGCCCCCTTTACCCCTGCAAGTGCATTGCGGTAAAGTATTTCGAAACCCATAAGGGTCTTTCCAGCGCCAGGGCCTCCAGCAATGAGTATCTGGTTGCCTTCAGGCACACCTCCGTTAAGCATAAAATCTAAACCGCTTATACCGGTTTTTACCCTAGCTACATCAACCATTTGAACCACTTACAACATACTTACCAATCTAATATTTAAATAACTTTTTAGTCATAAAATAGCGTATTGAATGAGGAAAAAAATAGTATATGTTGGCATAGCCGTACTGCTAGCGGGGCTGCTTGCATATTTTTATGTATACTCGAGCATAAGCTCAGCGATTTCCGCATCGTCCACCCAGGTGCTGAGCAGGGTGTACAAAAACTTTACGCTTCAACAGGCTTCATACGGCGTGATAAACTTCACAGGCACAGCGCCCAACATAAGCGCCTTCGTTGTAGAAGCCAACAAATCCGTTGACGTGTCTTTGCTCAATGCAAGTGCATATGCGTTATGGGGATCCTCGATAAGTTCCAACAAGAGCGCATATGGCTATGCAGAAGCAGCGCGTTCTCTTGAAGGCAGGGGCGCAATTCTGCTATACGAGAATGTCACGAATGCCACTTATCCATACACGTATGCGCAGCCAGCATATGCAACCAATAACACAAATGCAACCTTCGGCATACTCCCGATCGGCAGGTACTACATAATAGTCAACGGCCATAACAGCTCAGAGGGCCAGATTGCGGTAAATTCCATAGTAGTTGGGGATGTCAGTGTTGCGGAAAACTACGACACGCTTAAGAGCATAGGCCTGCTCAGCGTTGTTGCAGTGCTTCTCTTTGTAATAGGGCTTATAATCATAATAGTCGGCCTTTTCAGGAAGGACAAGAACAAGCAAGGCAGTGAAATGAGCCAAGAAGCAATAGACAAACTCTATTCTGGGATAAGGAATACCCCAACTGCCACGGAGCGGCGTGCAAAGCAAAAGCCAAAGGGCAAGAAGCACAATAGATAGGGCAATCTGGCAACTGCAAGATATTTATTCGTTTAGTGTCTAAACTACATTAGACAATATAAGAAGTATGACGTAGATTGAAATGGACGAGCTTGGTGAAAAAATAGCTGGCGAGATAGCCCTTTCTGAGAGCCCCGGGAGCGTAATGAAGAAATGGAGGGAACTCTTCGGCATTACGCAAGCGGAACTTTCAAAGGCCATAAAAATATCGGCATCGACAATAAGCGATTATGAGAGCAACAGGAGGCTCAGCCCTGGCGTTGGCATAATAAAAAGGTTCGTTTCCGCGCTATTCGAGATAGACGAAACAAGGGGCAGCACAGTGCGCTCCAGCCTTGAAAAATTTTCTGGCACAGCTGCAGCAAACGGCGGTGATATATACACAATCCATGATTTCTCCAGCCCGATAAGCGGCACTGATTTTGCAAGGATAATAGAAGGAAAGGTTATAGCAAGCCCAAACCAGCTGGACGAGGTGAAGCTTTTCGGCTATACAAAGCTCGACAGCCTTCGCGTGATACTTGAGATGTCGCCTTCCGATTATCCGAAGCTTTTCGGCTCGACTACGGAGCGCGTATTCATATTCCAGAACGTCAGCACTGGCAGGTCGCCATTGGTGGTAATAAGGGTGGCTCCGATAAAGCCAAAGGTGGTGCTGATACACAACCTTACCAATATTGACAAGCTGGCTATAAAAATTGCGCAGATCGAGCATATACCTTTGCTGACCACCAAGCTTTCCATGGAGGAAATAGAAGAGAGGCTTAGCAAGGTATAAGCCTTGGGATGCCAGAGAGGCCTTATCAGCCCCAGACGTCAGCCTTTACCCTGTTGTTTGGCACATTAAGCGATGCCAGCGCATCTTTTATTGCCTTTACGAACGGCAATGGCCCGCACACATATACCGTGCGCTCCATTATGTCAGGGGCAGACTTCATTATCATGTCAGCGTTAACGTGGCCTGTCTGCCCGTTCCAGCCATCTCCAGCCTGCGGCCTTGTTACCGTTATGACCGATTTTATCTTTAGCGACTCCGCAAGCTGCATAAGCTCATCCTTCATTATTATTTCGGTCGGAAACTTTATGCTATATATTAGCACGACATCAGTGCCAGCGCCTATCTTTTTTATGTGCCTGAGCATGGACATGAATGGCGCAAAGCCAGTGCCGCCAGCTATGAACAGCACCTTTTTGTTTTCCTCAGGTACGAATGCGAACTGCCCATAAGGGCCCTCTATGACATATTTATCGCCTTTCTTCGACTGCATGAAATAAGTCACATGTCCGTCATGCTCCTTTACCACGTAGAACTCAAGGTAATCTGCATTTGGCTCAGAAGCTATCGAATAAGCCCTCCTAACAAGCAGCTTACCTGTTCCTTTTTCCACACCCATTATCATTGCAAACATGCCTGGATCAAAATCAAGCCTGCTGCCGTCTGTTGCCTGTAGCCTCACCAGCTGCACCTCTGGCGTGTTGCTCTCGGAAAGTATAAGCTCGTACTCTTTTTTTGTTATCGGATATGTCTTTGCCGCCATAAAATCAACCTAATAATTAACTATAGATTGCAAGTTCGTTTATTAAAAACTATTTATAAATTTTTTAACTGGTAGCTGCGCATGCAATCGGCGCACAGATCACGCGTGCACTTCTAATGCAAACTTTTCAATCAAATTTGCCACGTCGCCAGGTTTTGCCACATGTGGCACATGCCCTGCATCGACGATTGCAAGCTCTGAATTCCTTATGCGCTCTTGGAAAAGTTTACCAATGCGTGCATCTATTACTCTGTCTTTGCCGCCCCATATTATGAGCGTAGGCACATCAAGCTTTAGCAAAGACTCCTTTGTAAGGAAATGCTCTTTTACCTCGCCATATATGGTGCTCTTCATAACGAATTCCTTGTTGTTATTCATTTTCATAACTGAATTAAGCTCTGTTTCGTAGAAATGTCCAATCGATCCATTTGCAAGTACCTCGTCAAACTGTTCTTTAAGGCCGGCAGCGTCCTCAAGCACCAACTTTTTCGGCATGGCCTTTGCGTCCTGCATTACTGTGCAATAATAAGCTGCAATCCAGCCGCCGTAGGAATGGCCCACCAGCATGTAGTCCTTCGATCCAATTCCTGCCAATGCATCATAAAGGCATTCAGCCTGCACGCCAATGTTATAATTCAACTGCGGTGCATCTGAATCGCCGTGCCCCAAAAGGTCAAGCGCCAAGATATCAAAATTATCTTGGATTGCCTCAATGAACCTTTTCCAGCTTCTTGAGTCAGCCCCAAGGCCGTGCAGCAGCACAAGCTGCAATGCGCCTTTCGAGGAAGCAGTGCCTTTCATATAATGAAGTTTGCCGTGCCGCGTGCCTACAAATCCAGATTCAAGCAAGCTGAAATCCATTATGACCTACCGTAAAAGAAGTGTATGGGCCTGCCAAGCGCAGCCTCGGCAACTTCCTGTATTGACTCGCTGAATGTCGGGTGCGGGTGTATGGTATCCGCCAGGTCTTCGAGCGTCATGCCCATCTCTATTCCAAGCGCAGCCTCGGCAATCATTGCATTTGCATCAGGCGATACGAGTTCTATGCCCTTTACAACATTATTGCTGTCGTATGCAACCTTTGCGAAGCCTGACGTTTCAGAAAGGGCTATGCCCCTGCCAAGCGCGCTGAGCGGGAATTTTTTGACTGTTATGCCTTCAGCCTCGTCTATGCTTCCTGCGATGGCTATCTCAGGGTCTGAGAATATGACTGCAGGCACTACCATGTTGTCGAACGATGAATCCAGTCCTGCCGCAACTTCTGCAGCAACTACGCCTTGCCTGATAGCCTTATGCGCAAGCAATGGCTCTCCAATCACATCGCCGACAGCCAATATGTTCTGGTCGCTTGTTACCAGCCTGCTGTTGACCTTTATGAAGCCTTTCTGATCCAGCTCGACTCCTGTATTCTCAAGACCGCAGCCAAAGGTATACGGCGTAAGGCCCACAGCCACCACTACAACATCAGCATTTACTGCAACGCCAGACGCCAGCTTAAGCGCTTTGCTCTGCCTGTCATAGCTCTCAGGCGTTTCGCCTGCGTAGATCTTTACTCCCATAGCCTGCATTTTCTTCTTTATGACGGCTACCGCCTCCTTGTCAAACTTTGACAGGACATCAGATCTTGCAATTATCGACACCTTCGAACCGAGCTTTGCGTAAAGCGTACCTATTTCGACTGACACGTACCCTGCGCCTATTATCGCCATGCTTGCAGGCACATAATCCATCATAAGCGCCTGCTTATAGTCAAGTATGGATTTCCCGTCGAACTCAAAGCCTTTCAAAACTGTCGGGGTCGACCCAGTAGCCACTATCGCCTTTTTGAAAGAAAGCTCTACCCCGCTGCTTAGCTGCAGCTTGCTGCTAGACAGGAACGTGCCTGAGCTCTTGAACACATCAATCTGGTTGGCTTTGCAAAGAAATGCAACGCCATCCTCCAGCTTTTTGGATACACCCATACGCCATTCATACATTTTTTTGGCATCAAGCGAAGCCTGTGCCGATATGCCGAATTCCTGCGAATGCGTGGCGCTGTAATAAATGTCTGCTATATGTATGAGCGTCTTTGAAGGTATGCACGCATAATTGAGGCAGTGCCCTCCGAGCTTCTCCTTTTCCACAAGCGCGACAGTTTTGCCAAGCTCCGCGGCCCTTATCGCAGCTACGTAGCCTCCTACGCCTGCGCCTAAGACTGCAATATCAACCTCTTCGGGTATTTCTCCCATTACCATATGCTGCACCTGCTGGTCAAAGCATCTCGAGGAAATCAGGGTCCTCAAGGTACTTCTTTATAGTGTTTCCGAACTTTACTGCTTCTGCGCCGTCTACTACCCTATGGTCAAACGTGACCGTGAATGGCAGTATCCTTCCAGGCTTTACCACGCCGTCTTCGACTATTGGCATGTCCCTTACCATTGTAACGCCGAGTATCGCAACGTCCGGATAATTTATCATAGGTATTGCCAGGAATCCGCCGCCCAAGCTGCCCACATTGGTTATGGTAAAGCTTGTGTCTCGCATTTCGCTTATTGAGATGGTCTGGTCGAGCACCTTCTTATGCAGTTCGTCAATGTCTTTCGCTATCTGTATTATGCTTTTCTTGTCGGAATCCCTTATGACAATGACCTTGAGGCCGTCTGGGGCTTCTGCGGCAAGCCCTATGTTGTAATATTTCTTGACAAGCACTTCCTGCCTGTCCTTGTCATAACTGGCATTGAACTTTGGGTTTTCCTTC
The DNA here is from genome assembly GCA_023485295.1 of Candidatus Marsarchaeota archaeon. Classification (NCBI taxonomy): domain Archaea; kingdom Thermoproteati; phylum Thermoproteota; species Candidatus Martarchaeota archaeon. Next base: position 52,495 of record JAMCZQ010000002.1, read on the forward strand.
AGTGCTTGCACTGTTGCCTTGATTATGAACGGCAGGTACGAGAGCTTTACACCCAATTCCTTCAAAGCCTCATTTTTCTCTTTTTGAAGTATGTTGTAGAGCTCCTCTGCATTAATCAAGTCCATGTGCGATGCCCTTGGTATGGTCCATGACGCTTCCATGTTACGGGCTATCGCCTTTCTGGTCTGCGACAGGGGCACCCTTTCGATGTTGCTGCTCTGTTGTGCCTGCTGTTGCGCATTCTGTTGCACTTGAGGGGCTTGCCGTGAACCTGCCGCAACGCGCTTGACGTCATCCTGCGTTATGCGGCCATGCGGCCCCGTGCCTTTGACGCTCTTCAGGTCAACCTTGAGTTCTTCCGCAAGCTTTCTCACCGAAGGCGGCGCTAGCACCTCTTCTGCCGCAGCAGGTTGCTTGGCTTGGGCTGCATTCTCTTTTGCAGCCACGCTGGCCGGTTTTGGCTTTTCCTGATGCTGTGCAGCATTTTGCGATATATTTGCAAGCTCTTCAGGAGTCCCGACAAATGCTAGGGTATCGCCTACCTTAACATCATCCCCCTCCTTGACCACTTCCTTTATCCTGCCGCTCAACGGCGCCGGTATATTTACAACTGCCTTGTCTGTTTCTACCTGCAGCACAGCGCTGTCTTCCTTTACATCAGAACCATCTGCTACAAGCCACTTTTGCACATGCCCTTCGGTTATTCCTTCCCCAATGTCTACAAATTTTATTTCCTTCACTCCAAAGACCCCTTACATTTCCTCAAGCTCTTTTATTGCAGCTTCAATCCTGCTCTGGTTAGGTATGTAGTAATTCTCATACCCTGGCATCGGATAAGGGAAGCTAGGAGACGCAATCCTGATTATCGGCGCGTCTAGTTCGTACATCGCTTTCTCGCTTATGAGGGCGGATATCTCAGCGCCAACACCGAAGCTTGTAGGCGCCTCGTGCACTATCATTACCTTTCCGGTCCTCTTTGCACTGCTTATTATTGTGCTTTCGTCAAGCGGATTTATTGTTCTAATGTCTATCAATTCTGCGTCAGTGCCTACCTTGTCCAGCGCCTTCTCAACCACATTAACCATAGTCCCGTATGTTATTATCGTCATCCGGTCGCCTGTCCTGAGCACGTTGGCCTTGCCTATGGGCACTTCATACATGCCTTCAGGCACATCCTGCTTGAAAAGCCTGTAAAGCTTTGTTGGCTCAAGGAACAGGGTCGGGTCATTACTGTGGGCTGCGCTTATAAGCAGGCCTTTGGCATCATATGGGTTTGACGGTTCCACTATTACGATGCCTCCTATTCCTGCGTAGGCTGCTTCTGGGCTTTCGGAATGGTGCTCAAGAGTTTTTACTCCGCCGCTTACAGGCGTCCTTATCACCATCGGCAGCTGGACATTGCCTCTTGTCCTGCTCCTGTACCTCGCTGCGTGGTTAACGATCTGCCCGAAACCAAGATACATGAAGCCAGCGAACTGAATTTCAGGTATTGGCCTAAGCCCGTTGATTGCCATACCTATCGAAACGCCTATTATGCTTGATTCTGCCAAAGGCGTATCAATCACGCGCGTTTCTCCATATTTCTCAAACAGGCCTTCTGTCACCCTGAACACTCCGCCATCCTTGCCGATGTCTTCCCCAAGCAGCACAACATTCTCATTCTCTTCTAGTACCTGTTCCAAGGCGTTATTTATCGCCGAAACCATATTCATCATAGTCATACAAATGCACCTCTACTTTATCCTGAGCTTTGCCAGAATCCCGCAGCTTCGGCCTCGTCCTTCTGCTCTTTTAAGACCTGCGGCAAAAAGCTGTAAACGCTGTCGAACATTCCGGAAGGATTCGGCTTAAATTGCTCTGCTTTTTCTAAAGCCTCGTCTATAAGCTTTGCATGCTCCTCTTCGATGCTGCTTTTTACAGAGTCGCTCAACATGCCTTTTGAGGTAAGGTATTTCTCGACTCTTGCTATAGGGTCTTTCTGCTTCCATGCGTCTACTTCTGCATCTGGCCTGTACTTTGTAGGATCATCCGAAGTAGTATGCATGCTCATCCTATACGTAACGCATTCGATTACATACGGTTTGCCCGCCTTTGCGCTTTCTATCGCATCCTTCATGGCCTTGTAAACTGCAAGCACATCGTTTCCGTCGACCTGTATCGAATCTATCCCTGCGGCTACAGCCTTCTGCGCAAGCGTCTGCGCAGCAGTCTGCATTTTTCTTGGCACTGATATTGCCCACTGGTTATTCTCTATCACTACAACCAGCGGAAGCTTGAACACCCCTGCGAAGTTTATTGCTTCGTAAAAATCCCCCTCGGAAGTTCCGCCGTCTCCAATATATACGACGACTACGGAATCCACGCCTTTGTACTTGTTTGCAAATGCAATTCCTGCAGCATGCGGCATCTGCGTTCCTACGGGCACAATGACTGGCGTCATATTGAGCTCTTTCGGTATTGCAGCCCCATCCTCATAGCCTTTCCAATAAACAAAAAATTGCTCGAGCGGCAGGCCTCTTGTTATGTATACACCGTGCTGCCTGAAATTAGGCACAGCAAAGTCGTTTTTGCGCATTGCAATAGCGCTGCCGATCTGCGTCGCTTCCTCGCCGATCAGGGGTGCATATGTTGCAAGCCTGCCCTGCCTTTGCAGGCTGAGCGCCTTTGCGTCCAGTGCCCTGGCAAGCGACATGGCTTTATACATTTCGAGCACAAGCTCGTCATCAGCTTCATTCGGCTTCAGCGCCTCGTCGATGTTGCCGGACTCATCCATTATTTGCATGTATTTTATGCTTGTGCTAAATGCGTCCTTTATCATGTGTTCCACCTTTCTATGTTTTATCTATAGAATAAATGTTATATTAAGGTTTTCTAATTTACAAGCTTAAGGCCATTATCTGCATGAACATTGCATGCAAATTTCTGCAGCTGCATAAAATACTAAATGCCCTTATGCAAAAATATATATTTTGTTTGCACAACAATATATAGGTGTTTAAAATGGCTTCGTATTCATATGCATCTGAAATGCCTTTAAAGCAAGGTAAAACAGTATCCGTGCGTGGATGGATCTACAGAAAAAGGGAAAGCGGAGGAATAATCTTTATAGTAGTAAGGGATCGCACAGGCATAATACAGACTTCGGTGAAAAAAGACAGCGTCGATACAGCTTCATGGAAGGCTGCTCAGGACGCAACAATCGAATCGAGCATAGAGCTGAGCGGCAGCGTAAAGGCCGACCAGCGCGCCCCTACAGGCTATGAAATTGAAGCCAAGAATTTCAAATGCATTAACGTCAGCGAGCCGTTTCCAATAACTGAATACCAAAGCACAGAGCTGCTTTTGGACAAAAGGCACCTCTGGCTCAGGAGCATGAAAATGACCAACATAATGAAGATGCGCTCCTACGTATTCAGGTACCTAAGGGAATTCCATGATAAGAAAGGCTTTTACGAGATAACTCCACCGTTAATAACCAGAGCTGCGGGCGAAACTGGCGCAGATATGTTCCCTGTGGACTATTTCGGCCAGCAGGCATACCTCACGGAGTCGTCGCAACTTTATGCCGAAGCAATGATTTTCTCCCTTGAAAAGGTTTATTCGTTCGCACCGTCATACAGGGCTGAGAAATCAAGAACAGTGAAGCACCTCGCCGAATATTGGCACCTTGAGATGGAGGCTGCCCATTATAACCTAGACAAGCTAATGAAATTCGAAGAACAGATGGTAAGCTATGTAGCCCAAAGCATATTAAAAAAGAATGCAGACATACTGGATCAGCTCAATGTTGACAAAGCAGCACTGGAAAAGATAAGGCCGCCGTTTAAGCGCCTGACATACGAGCAGTCGCTAGAGGTTCTAAACCAGAAGGGCAAGAACATGAAGTGGGGCGACGACCTTGGTGTTGAAGAGGAGCGGCTTCTTACCGAAGATGAAGAAAAGCCGGTGTTCGTAATGTATTGGCCTAGGGAAATGAAAGCATTCTACCAGCCGATAAACCCAAAGGACGAAAGAACTACAATGAGCGCAGACCTGCAGGCACCAAGGGGCCATGGCGAAATAATAGGCGCAAGCGAAAGGATATGGCGCTATGACGAGCTGATGCAACGTTTCCATGAATTCGAGAAGGCAAAAGGCATAAAGTTTAACATGGAGAATTATGAATGGTACATAGACCTACGCAGATACGGCAGTGTCCCGCACTCCGGATTTGGCCTGGGCACCGAAAGGCTAATCAAATGGATGCTCAATCTTGACCATATAAGAGATGCAATTCCATTCCCGCGTATGGTGAACAGGCTCTTCCCATAAAAAGCCTATGCGTGCTAAGCGTTATAGAATGATCAAATGCCCAAAAAATTATACCTTGTCGGAATAGATGCCGCGCCGCTTTGGATCTTAAAAGAAAACCTGAGCAAATACAAGCTTTCTGGATTCGGAGAATTTTTCAGGAAGGGCTTATTGATGGACATGGAATCGACGCTGCCACCCATGACAGGGCCATCATGGCCAAGCATATACACTGGGTTCAGGCCAGGGGACCATGGCGTTCCGGAATTCCTGCGCATGGAGCCGAGCTATACAAAGTCGGTGGCATACTACGACCCTACGATCAAGAAGCCATTCTGGGAGGCGCTTGCGGAAAACGGCCATAAATGCCTTGTAATAACGCCAGCAATGCTGGTGAGGCCAACTGCGAACGAGAATATAGACATGATAACTGGATTCCCGCTGCCTTCAAAATTCAGCTCAAAACGCATACAAAAGGTTGCCGCTGCATTTAAATTTTCAGGCGAGCCGGACATAGAGGCTGACATGAAATCTGGAAAGATAAGCCTCGCAGAGGCATCGAAGATTTTCCAGGAAAGCATAGTCAAAAGAGCCGACGTAGCAAAAGCCATGATGAATGAAAAAGACTACGACTTCGTTTTTGTTTGCTTTACCGAGCAAGACCGCTTGCAGCATTTTACGCTTAACTTGAAGGATTGGAGGGATTACGTAATGCCATTGTACGAGCGCATATCGGAATTCCTATTGTGGCTCGAGCACCGTTTGGAATCGGGAAATGGCACAATAATGATGGTTTCGGACCACGGGGCGCAGCCGATAAAAAAGAAATTCCTGATGAATGGGTGGCTTATAAAAGAGGGCTATGCAAGGCTGAAGCCCGAACTGGAAGCGGCCCTTCAGAATACTACTGCGCTGAGCACCATGAAATACAGTCTAAGGGAAAAGGTGCTAAAGAGAGTCAACAGGAGCGGCTCCAGAAAGCTGATTTACGACAAGCTGCCAATCAAATTAAAAAACCTTTCGAAGAACACGTTTTCGAAACTGCTTGAGGGCGTGTCGCAAGATGATTATGTACGCATACACGACTTCGACTACGACATGCGCAGGACCAAAGCCTTTGCAAGCATTGCCAATACAATAGTCTGCACAATATACATAAACGACTCACGTTTTTCACATGGCATAGTGAGCAAAACCGAAAAGAAAAAGCTCAAGCGCGAGCTTATGGAAAAGATTGCAGCAATAAAGGACAGCGACGGCAGCAAGCTGATCGTTAAGGTATTCGATGCAGATGATTATTATGAAGGCACAAAGCTCTTTATAGCTCCTGACATAATGGCAGAGATAAAGCGCGGTTACCTGATAGACGTTTTCGGTTACCAGAAAAGCGGCAGGCTTTTCATGGCTCCAGAGATGGCAAAGCGCGGCGACCACATGCGGAACGGCATATTGGGGCTTCTATCGACCAGCGAACCAATCGATTACAAGGACATATCCAAAAGCAAGGTGTACGTCTACAATGTAGCCCCTACAATACTGAAATATTTTGACTGCGCTGCGGAAACAGATGCGCGCTACAAACCAATATTCTAGTGATGGGATTGGCAAGGGTGCTTATATTTGATACAAGCTCGCGCCTTGACACAGTAGGCGGAGCCCAGCGGGTTGCTGCGAACCTTTTCTACGAGCTTAGGAAGCGCGGGCTTGAAACATTCTATCTCGGCTACAGGACTGATTACCTAAATCATGCCGAAAAAAATGTTATGTTTTTGAAGCCTTCAAAACAACGGGAGCTAAAGAAATTCTTCGAAAAACACAAGGTTGACAAGGTTATAGAAAGCAAGATCGTTAGGATTGGGTATTATACCATATATTCGCTGCGCGGAATAAACACCGTCGATATGGTGCCATTTCTCAAAAAAATAGCGCCAGACGTAATACTTGCCAGCTCAATAACAGACTATGTAATACTCAAAAAAGTGCGAAGGTTTGTCCCAGATGCCAAGATAATCTATGTGGACCATGCGAACGCTTCAGGCACATATAACGGCGCGTTTGATTACAACATAATGCATCTCACATTCGGCACTGGAAGATTCGTAGGCCTTGCGAAAGCAAGGAAAAGGTTCTTTGAATTCTTCGACGGCATAATTGCATTGAATATACCGCAATACGAAGCAATAAAGCAGTACAATAAAAACGTGACGATAATACACAGCAGCTCATTGCTTGAGGGCAAAAAGCCAACGGAAGCAGAAATCTCAAGCTTCAAGAAAAGGATGGGCCTTGCTGGAAAGAGGATAGTGCTGTACTTAGGCAGGCTTTCGGAAGCGCAGAAGAACGTAAGCGCACTGATAAAGGCGTTCCAAGAAATAGACGACGAATCCATGCGCTTGCTGATCGTTGGCGACGGAAAATCAAGGCAGCTATATGAAGAAATGGCTTCAAAGGACAGGCGGATAATCCTGGCGGGGAGAGTGCCTGAAGATATGCTGCCATTGTACTATTCAATTGCTGATCTGTACGTGCTTCCTTCAATATGGGAATCCTTCAACGCAACCTTTATAGAGGCCGCTACGTTCGGCGCGCCGCTTCTGCTGTCAGAGAACGCGATAAACAAGGACATAGAAGAAAGGTTCGGCAGGAAGCTCATGCTTTTTAACCCGAACGACATAGAAGAGCTCAGGAACAAGATAACTGCAGTGCTAAATGACAAAGCCTTAAGGAATCAGCTGCTGGAGCTTTCAAAGGACATAGCAAAGGAATACAGCAAAAAGGCCCAGATGGATGCCTACGCAAATGCCATAAAGAAGTTTTATAAAGATGGCACATTCTGAGCCAAGCCCGCATGCCAACAGCCTACTTCTTCTAGCACTGCTTTAAAAGCGCTTCGCGCGCAGCTTTGCAGCCAATACGGCATTGCTGATGCAAAGACTTTAAGAAATGCGCTGAAATATATCTACGGACTGGGATATGGTTATCGCATGGCTAATATAATCGTAAAAGGATCAGAAATAACACAAATCATAATAAACAGGCCAGAGAAGCACAATGCCCTGGACTACGAAACATTGCAGTCTCTTTCGAAAAGCATTTCGCTTGCATCTTCAAACGACAAATGCAAAGCGATAATTATAAGCGGTGCCGGCGGCAGGGCATTTTCTGCAGGGGCAGATGTAAGCTATCTTTATAGCATAAGCAGCAAGAAAGAGGCCATAGAAGCCTTTGAAGCATTCTATTCGGCATACAAGTGCATATGGGATTCGCCAAAGCCGACAATAGCAGCCATAAGCGGCTACTGCCTAGGCGGTGGCAACGAGCTAGCAATCTCGTGCGATTTCAGAATAGCTACCCGAGAGTCGGTATTCTCACAGCCTGAGGTAAAGCTTGGCATAATACCTGGAGGCGGCGCAACATACAGACTGCCGATCCTGATAGGCTTGCAGAACGCTAGAAGAATGATACTGCAAGGGGAAAACTTTACTGCAGAGGCTGTGCTTGCGATGGGCCTTGTCGATGCAATTGCGGAAAAGGATGCAGTAGCATACGCAAAGGAATTCGCTTTGGAGCTTGCAAAAAACCCCATAAGCCGTGCAAAGGTTGCGATAAATTCTGCAATAAAGCTTGACTATGAAAATGAAAAGCGCCTGTTCATAAAAAGTGTACTCGACAAAGAAGCCAAGTCTGCCATGGCAGCTTTCCTTAATCATAAAAAATAATGCCTTGAATTTGGTTAACGTGATTCGATGGAGGATGCATACATAATAGATGCGGTTCGAAGCCCAGTCGGTAAGTTTTTGGGCTCATTTTCAAAGCTTACTGCTCCAAAGCTTGCAAGCCAGGTAGTTGAAGGGCTTATCGCCAAAACCGGACTCAAAAAAGATGATGTGGAGGAAATAATATGCGGCAACGTGCTTTCTGCAGGCGTGGGCCAGAACCCTGCAAAGCAGGTGATCATGTTTTCGGAAATGCCAAAGAGCATACCAACGCTTAACGTGAATATGGTTTGTGCCTCTGGGCTTAGAGCCATATCGCTTGCAGCCCAGGCAGTAAAGCTCGGGGATTACGGCGTTGTGCTTGCAGGCGGGATGGAAAGCATGAGCAGCGCACCGCACCTATTGCGTGACGTTCGCGAATTCAAAAAATTCGGAGATGTAAGCCTCTCGGAGTTCTACAAATATGCGTCTAAATCTGGCCAGCAGGATCAAAAGCTTATCGATGAAATGATATTTGACGGCCTGTGGGATTGCTATTCAGACATGCACATGGGTGCCATAGCAGAGAGCATTGGTAAGAAATACGGAATAGGCAGGGAGGAGCAGGATACGCTCGCATATGAAAGCCACAAGAAAGCTGCGCAAGCGACAGATTCAGGGGCTTTCAAGGACGAAATTATACAGATAAAGGCAGAAAATGGCTATGTAAAAACTGACGAAGGCATACGGCGCGATACAAGCATGGAAAAGCTTTCGTCGCTCAAGCCAGCGTTTAGGCAAGACGGCACGGTGACCGCAGGAAATGCATCGCAGCTCAGCGATGGCGCTGCATTTGCATTGATAATGTCTGGCTCGAAGGCAAAGGCCCTTGGGGTCGAGCCCATAGCAAAGATAGAATCATATTCCGAAGGGGGAATAGACCCGCAATGGTATGGGCTTTCTCCTGTTGAAACAATGAAAAGCGCTCTAAAGAAGGCAAACCTAAAGCTGGGCCAGATGGACCTCATAGAAATAAACGAGGCTTTTGCTGTGCAGGTTCTTGGAGTCGTAAGGGAACTAGGCATAGAAAAGCAGAAGCTCAACGTCAATGGCGGGGCAATAGCGCTTGGGCATCCTATTGGCGCGTCAGGCGCCAGAATAGCAGCAACGCTTGCACACGCAATGAAAAACAGGAAGGCAGAGTATGGCATTGCGTCATTATGCCATGGAGGCGGCGGCTCAGCCTCGATGGTGCTCAGCAGGGTAGATTGAATGAGCGAAAAGATAACTGTCATAGGGCCCGGAAAGATGGGTACGGGCATAGTGCAAGTAATGCTGGCCGCAGGCTATGATGTGCTGCTTATAGGCAGGAGCAAAGAGGCGCTGGACAAGGGCATGGCGCTTCTCAGCTCAAGCATGGACAAGGCAATAGAGAAGCAACGCATGACTAGGGAGCAGAAGACGTTGCTTTTGTCAAGGCTGCACAGTACAACAAACTATGCTGAATCAGCCGGCTCTATAGCAGTCATAGAGGCCGTGACTGAAGATTTCAATGCGAAGGTCAGCGTTTTGCAGGAAGCGGAGAAAAACTGCGGCCCAGCAATTCTAGCGACGAATACATCCTCTATACTGCTCGGCAAGTTAGCTGCAAAGCTGAAGGATCCTTCAAAATTTCTTGGAATGCATTTCTTTAACCCTGTTCCTGTAATGAAGCCTATAGAGCTCATAACTACGCAGTTTACGTCAAGCGAGGCTGAAGCCAAGGCGCTTGAAATCGCATCAAGGGCCGGCAAAACTGCTATAAAGGTAAATGATTACCCTGGCTTTGTAGCCAACAGCGTTCTCATGCCATTGATCAACGAAGCGATATTGCTGCTGGAGAATGGCGTCGCAACAAAGGAAGGAATAGACGCCATAGTACGGCTAGGCCTGAATCATCCAATGGGTCCTTTGGAACTTGCGGATTTCATAGGCCTTGACGTGTGCAAGGACATAATGGATTCCATATATTCCGAGACTAAGGATGAGAAATTCAAGCCTGTTAAGCTTCTTGTTGAAATGGTGAAAAGCGGCAAACTTGGCAGAAAGTCCGGAGAAGGGTTTTATAAGTATTGACTACTGCTCAAAAATCCCTATGAGCCCTACTGCATGCTTTACTATGTCTCCTTCTGTAAGTATCCCGTTTAGCTTGCCGTTCAAATCAACAATGCAGAGCTTCTTTATGCGGTTCGAAGCCATTAACCTTGCGGCAGCATCTAAGCTTATGTCTTCTGTTATTGTTATGACCGGCGTTGTCATTATGTCAGCTGCAGTAGTATTTCTAGGATCCCTATGCTCAGCGACAATCTTCCGTACCATATCGCCTTCTGTAACCATGCCTATCGGTACATCATCTTCGTTGACTATAACTACAGCACCTATTTTCTTATCACGCATGATCTGGGCCAAATCAGATACCTTATCATTCTTGCTGCCTGTTATTGCAGAGTAGCTCATTGCGTCTGATACATGCATCGTGCTCTTCATCGCCATCCAACCACTATTAGATTATAATATGCGTGTATTATATAAAAGTCTTTCTAAGGCCTTTGCATTTTTAGGCAGGCATAGGGCTAACTCACGCTGCCGAGGCTTGCGCTTGGCATGACTCCACCAGGAGGATATGCGCGTATTATAAGCCCGTTCCAGTACTCATCTTCAGTACCGCCTCCGTCCCCGACGAAGCCAAGATATTCACCGTTATTCGCGACCGTATATTCATTAGACGGGTTCTGGTAAAATTCAGACCCATAATTTCCCAAAGTTGTGGATAAGTACTCTGTAGCGATCCCGTTATCTACTATTACTCCAGAAAGCACCCATTCGTTATCCCACGTTCCAGTATCAGGAGGTGCATCCCATGTTGTCCAACTGGATGTTCCTGCTATTCCATACCACCCGGTGCCATATCCCTGTCTTGATAGCTGCCCGCTTCCGCCTGAACTTTCTAGAAAGAATACGTCATTCAATCTGATGATGTAAGTGTAATATTCTATTATCATATTTGTGGATTGGCCGTCTGCTAGCCCATACAGATAGTTCCCCCCATAGTTCAACGCGTATAGCGCCTCTGTCCCAAAAGGCGATCCTGACGGTGCAGAGTCTGTTTGGCCTGCCGTGCCAACTGCTGTCAACCCGCTTAGCGAATCTCCTGAAAAATAATTAAGGAACACGCTCGCGCCATCATCGTATTCGCCATAGGTGCCGCTTAGAGCAGGGGCTTCGCCTATGCCTGTTGTGCCGCTGCTTGAAAGAAGGTTTGTAGTCTTTGGCGCGAATCCCAGGTATATTGTTATTGCGGAATTTGCAGGTATGCCGTTTTGTAGCTTTAACCATGCAGTAATTGTGCCGGAATTGTTGCTCTCTATCCATGCAGGTATTATCGCGCCTCCATCATAGAAGAATTCGAAGTTCGCAGCATTTCCGTTATATGCCAAGTAACTGGAATAATCCGATTCGGGTATCTGAACCTCTTGCTGGAATGGTGCAGGCGTTGCTGTGCCCTGCGAATTAGTTATCACCACATTTGCATAATTTGTTATTCCAGAAGGCAGGGCGAATGATGTTGACGTAGTCACAGTTGCGGAACTTGGAGTCAGCCCTGCTATTGTAACAGTTGCGATTTGCGACAATAGGTTAGAATAACTTGCCTCGTCATACTGCGCCCATATATGCCCATCCGCAGTGCTGCTGGACGAATCTATCGTGAAAGAATACGTGCCTGACATGCCGCTTCTCATGTCACCTACGTTTACCGATGGATATCCTGCGCAAGAAGAGGGCGCAGTAGCGCTGTTTGGCACGAAGCACAGGACTACGTTGCTCCATGCAGCGCCTGTTGCCTGGCCTATGATTGCAGTGAAAGTTGTTCCATGCGCAACAGGCCCGCTGCAAAGGAAGCCAGAATTCGGAAGGCACGTTGTGCCAACCAGAGAAGCAGAGCTGAAAACCCCAAGGGAGAACAGCGCTGCAAGCACTATTGCAATAATCAGTATCGCCCATCCGTATGTCATCAGGTATTCCATAGCGCTTTGAGATTTCATGCGCTTTGAAAGGATTGCTAATTTTTGCATGTTCTTCTTTGATACTATTCAAAAAAATTAATTTAAACCTTCCCAAAGCTGGCTTATCCATTTTAATAGGCAATAAAATTGCAATGCTAATGCATCAAAATAACTAGCACTTGCACAAGAATAAGTTTATGGACTCTGCGGGATTCGCACCCGCGACCCCCTCGTTGCGAACGAGGTGCTCTACTACTGAGCCAAGAGCCCGCCTTAATCAATAATATATTTCTATGACAATGAGCTATAAAGTTTATCAATCTGCCTGCGTTCTGCAGGGCCTATTATACTTGCAACATCTCTGAATGCAGTGTCAACCGATTTAAATACATCGTCAATGCCTGCAACACATGCATCTATGCTTTTTAGTTCGCTCTTTGCCATGCTTTCGTTTTGCATGCGTTCGAACCATCTCCTATACAAAAGCAGTTTTACCTTTTTAGCTTTTAGGCTTTTAAGCATTTCAGCGCGTGCTCTTTCAAGCCTGCCCTCCCAATCTGCAAGGACGCCTATAAGGCCGAGCACATCATTCCTTGTTACTGCATTATTCAAGGCGTTTAAAAAATAGGCATAGTCGTGTTCCTTTGCAGCAGAATATCTGATTATGAGCCTTCGTTCAATATCTGCGATAGGCATAGGCTCATTTCGCAGTCCAAGTTTTCCGTGCGATGCCAATATCCTATAATAAGCTTCATTAATGGCCTTCATTGTTTCTTGGGAATTTTTGTGCTTGGATATATCGGGATGCCATATTTTTGCTTGCTTTATGTATGCGTTCCTCACTGCCTTAATGTCGTTTGTTTGCTTTATGTCAAGCACTTTAAAAGCGTCTTGCAAGTTTTTGTCAATGCGTTCGTGGCCATAAATTTTATCAATTTCCTCTTGAACGCTTGATATTAAGCTTTCCGCCTTGGCTGCCTTTGCCTCTATTTCGTCGCCAATTCTCTTTCCCAAATGCTGCTTATGGATTCTGCGTTTGAATAAATTTCCAATGTCAAGCAAATATTACACCATTTTTAATAATGATGGTCCAAATAAATATTTGATTCTATGGCCCTGGCAAACGATGTTAGGTTAAAAAAACTTTTCAAACAGATACTGAAGGACATAAAGCCCACTCAGAAAGAAATAAGCGACGTAAGCGAGTATTCAAACGAATTGATGGCAAGGCTAAAGGAGGTAGCGCCCAAAGACGTTGAGATAATACTTGCAGGTTCTCTTGCGCGTGGCACACAGGTACGCGGCAAGTCAGACATAGACATATTTCTGCTTTTCCCAAGAAATCTAGAAGAGCGTAAGATGGAGGCCAAAGCAATCAGCCTGGCAAAAAGGATAGTGCGCAATGAGTTTGGAGAATACTACGAAATAAACTATGCAGAGCACCCGTATCTAAAGCTCATAAACAAACGCAGATCCTTAAATGCAGACATAGTGCCTGCGTTTAAAATAAATGATGCTGATGAAATGGCAACCTCGGTAGACCGCACCCAATTGCATAATGTGTTTGTATTAAAGAATCTTGACGCTAAGCAAAAAGATGATGTAAGGATAATAAAATACCTGCTGCAGCGCCACAACATATATGGCGCGGAATCGAGCAGGCATGCATTTTCCGGCTATCTATGCGAATTGCTTGTATGCTATTACGGGTCTGCAGAGAATGTGCTGAAGGCGTTTTCCGAAGCCAAGATTCCAATATACATAAATCTATACAAAAAAGATGCAGATGCCAGCGCAGCAGCCGAAGCATCACGCCATTTTAACGCGCCTTTGATAGTTATAGACCCTACGGACAAGAACAGGAATGTAGCAGCCAGCGTTTCTATAGAATCATTGTCCAGGCTCATGCTGATATCCAGGAATCTGCTTGCAAATCCTGCAAAAAAGGAGTTCTATGGTCCGATGTATTCGGATGAAGACCCTGTCAAAAGCATAGAGGAATTCAGGCGTGCCAAAGGCGCTTCAATCCAGGCAATGTGCTTCAAGCTTCCAAAAATATCAGAGGATACGTTATGGCCGCAGCTTGAAAAGTTGCGGGGCAGAATTGTAAGGGAGCTCGAGCAGTCGGGCTTTGGCATAGCGCTGTCGTTTTCTAGGATTGAATACGGCAAAGGCGTCATTGTATTCTTACCTGCATATGACAGGTTGAACACGATTAAGAGGATTGGCCCGGACGTTACAATAATTGGCGCAGCTGAAAAATTTGCCAGGGCGCATGGCTCTGCGCTCAGCGTATCCGTAGAGGGCAGCAGGCTCATAGCAATAGATAAGCCTGCAAATGCAGATGTACTTGGAGCATTGCAAGGCATAATACTGGACAAAAAGTTCAAATTTACTCCAGACATCAAGAAAAGCGCTGTCAAGATAGCAAATAACGAATTAAGCGAAGACTATGCGCTAATCGTTTATCACGGGCTTGTGGAGAAGCTTGGCATTTAAGCTTAAAGCTTATAGCGATTACCACCTGAGATGATCGATTTCAATTCCGTAAAATGATCCTTTTTAGACTTTTTTGGCGCAGGGGTTGCCTTGCCTCCAAGCAATTTGCTTACCAAGTAATTTATTGCTTCCCTCTTCTCAATTCCTGTTTCTATCTCATATATCTCTTTGGCATTTCCGCGCATTGCAGACCCGCAGTAATCCATCGCCTCTGAAATTATGTTCTCGCGTATTTTTGCTAAGCCATAGGCCCGCGCTTCCAATCTGCGTGCAAGCCTTTTAAGCGGCACGCGTATTACAAAGCATATTGCGGGCTTCAATTTCAATTCCGGGACAAGATGGCCAACAATTATTACATTAAGCTCTGGTGTTTTGCGCAATTCGGCCCTCAACGCTGCGCTAAGCTTATTGCTATTTACCACCTTTGATCCATTTTCATCTTCGCGATAATAAGCGTGTGCTTTAATAACAATGTCGTTTAGCTCTATAACTACATTGCTTATCATATTGCGCGACAAAGCGGCTGACAGCATTCTTGCGAAATGGCTTTTCCCAGCGCCTGGCGTTCCAGTTATTGCAAATATGCGCTTGCTTTTTCCCTGCATTACTGCTGTGCACCTTTATTCATATAACTATCTACATTATCGAACAGGTCGCCGAGCTCATTTTCTGCAGTATCAAGGTCTATAAGGGGATTGGGCTGCAGTGCAACGACTATCATATAATTCTTTTGTCCATCGAAAAGCCACTGCCCCAATGAATAAGTGCTATACGTTGTGGAGAAATCAGCAACAAAATTTGAATTTGCAGAAAGCCGCCCTATCAGTGCATTTATCCCGCTATCTGCATCGTTTACATATATGGTTTCCTCGACGCTGCTGCCCCTGTCTATGGCCTGTGGCTTTATAAGCGGTATGTTGTCCTGCTTTGCGCGCATAGCTATAGCCTGTGCAAGCTGTTTTGTCAAAGAATCGCATTTTAGGCCGTCCTTTTCAAGGTCCTCCTTCTCCTTTTGCATGTTTGACCTCAAGCCATTTATGTAATCATTCGCTTCTTTGCGTATATTTTCTACGGTCTGCGCAATCCCGTTCTTCGAAGCGTAGGATGCTGGATTTGTGAGCAAGTCTGTCAATGATATTCCATACTCCTGAAGTATTGATTGCTCAAGTGCGCCTATAACAATACCTGTCTCCTCGCTCCATAAATCGGTAACTGTATCATCGGCCATTGATAACACCTATAGCATTATAATATATTTATGAACGCATAGATATATGAGTGTTTTCATGGAAACAGAAGACGCGTCGGCGCGGATAAAAAAAGACATCATGGCATTTGAAGAAAGCATAAAAATCGCTGAGCAATTTTCGCAGGATTTGCGTATCAAAGAGATAGTGGAGCTGTCAAAAATGTATGCTGCAGACTCGAAGCACTACCTGGACAAAGGTGACCTGCTTACGTCATTTTCATGCATTTCATATGCACATGGATTACTGGATGCGGCCATGTCCTTCGTAGGTGCGAGCAAATATGTATGAGGAAGGCGCAGCTCGAATAGAAGCCGGAGAGGCGTTCCTAAATCCAAAAGCCAGGCTCTCTAGGGATATCAGCGTAGCATACCTGCTCGCCAGAGGTTCAGTGGCAAATGCTTTGGACATGACGTCAGCCACTGGAATACGCGGCATAAGGTACGCAAAGGAATGCGGCATAGATGATGTTACAATGCTTGAGATAAACAAGAATGCATTCGATTCAATGGCCAAAAACCTAAGGTCTAATTCCATGGACAATGCGAAAGCTTACAACACAAGCGTGCAGGAATTCTGCAACATGGAGGATTCTCCAAAATTCGATGCCATAGACATAGACCCGTTTGGAAGCCCTGCGCCATACATGTATGACGCCCTAAAGGTTGCACATGATGGAACATCAATCATGGTAACGGCTACAGACACTGCGGTGCTCTGCGGGGCGCAGCCTAATGCATGCAAAAAGATTTACCATTCTGTACCTATGCACAATGAGCTTGGGCACGAGGCAGGCGTACGCATACTTGCATGCTTTATAGCTGATCTTGCTGCGCAATTTAACTTCGGAATAAGCGTTGAGTTCGCCTTTTCTTACCTGCATTACATACGTGTTATAGTAAGGCTTGCGCACGGAAGCAAGCACGCAGTAAAATCAGTGAATTCTTCTGGATTCGCGTACAAGTGCGAGCATTGCGGATGGCTTGGTATGGAAAAAGGCTATTTCACCAGCATCCAATCATGCCCGAACTGCTCTCACGAAATATTGAGGTCGGGGCGGCTTTGGCTTGGAGAAATAAAAAGCGATGCTGTAGCGAAAAAGATTGGAGGCAGAATGACAAAGATGCTTAAGGGCCGCGATTCAGAATCGAAGTTTGTCGAAACCGTAATTCATGAAGGCAATACGCCGTTTTATTACAGCATTCCGAAACTGACTAAATTAATGCACATCAGGGCAGTAAGCCCATTTGACGTCGTGAAATCCCTGCAGGCTTCAGGCATCGGAGCTTCTCTCACGCATTTTGAAAAGAGCTGTATAAAGACTGAGGCAGATGTAAACGAGCTGAAGGCTAGGATTTCTGCCATCGTTAAGCCATAGCGGCAAAAGCAAATGCTTAAGAATCTTTATTATCTTGAATTTTCATATCTGTCGTCATCTTATGCCACTTTTTTAAAAAAAGTTAGCGGCAGCTTCCAAAATCAGAAAAATATATATAGTAGTTCAGAGAAAATGTATATGAGTGGGTAAATGGGGGAAGTAGATGGGGGAATATAAAACAGAGCCAATTCCATACTGTACTAGATGTGGTGTTGCCACTAGCAGTCAGTCTGGCAGGATATCTGAAGCGGATGGAAACTTTTACTGTGCGAAATGCGCAGAGGAGGTAAACCGCGAGTATCTGGCAAAGAGCACATGCGCCATATGTGGAAGGACGATGTCAAAAGACGAAGTCAAGTTCGTATTGCCGTCAAAGTCCTTCGGGGCTAAGGAAGTGCGATTGTACAGCAGGCTCGCATGCGTTCAATGCTATTCTACATTCGCATCAAAAGCAGAGAATAAGCATCTGTATAAAAGCGAGAGGCACAGGATGCTGATGAAATCCGCAAAAAGGCAGCTGATACGCCAGGTCCTTGAGCACGCATAAGGCCCAGGCCAGCGTTTCATTGCATAGCCTTGCCGAACTTATGCAAGCTAGCATGGCTTAAATGCCTAAATAGCCCATGGCCTAACAATTAATCGGATAGAACTTATTTTCTAGCCTTCACCACTAGCATGTGGTATTCGTTGTCGTATCCTATTGCATCCTTTAATGCATAGGGCTCTATTGCTATTGTGCTGTCGGAATACGGATCGTTTATATAAAACGAATCCTCGTCATAGCCTTTTACGACTACCCAATGCGGAGACTGTTCCAGATAAGGATTGATCGCCTTTGCATTTACAAGCAGTATTGGTATGTTGCCGCTGTTTATCGTGTTTTTTATAGTGTTTGTAGTTACTATACCGTGCACTTCTTTTATGTTGAGCTTTTTCGTTTTCTCCTTGATCTCATTGTACGAAGCCCTGAGCGCATCAAGGTTTATCCCCTCATACACCGCAAGCTTTCTTTCGTACCCCTCGTCCTTCTGGTTGCTGCTTATTATATGTAGCTTAGCGCCGCGCTTAGCCAGTGCGTATGCCAGCCCGTATTTAGATCCGTGCCATACGCTGCCGTTTACCGCTTCGTGCCAGATGTTGAATTCTTCCTCCTTCTTCGGCTTATAATTCTTGTTTATGTATTTCAGCACCATTATGGCACATGCCGCAGAACTTGTAAATTCTTCTGACTGAGCGTAATTCGGTATCTCATAAATTTTACTTTTCTTGGTTGATTTTGTTTTTGCCATTTTTTTCACCTTTTTAACATAAGCATGTGCAGGGAGGGAGATTTGTTCATGACTGATTTTGAACTCCCGTAGGCCTAGGCCAACGGATCTTGAGTCCGTCGCGTTTGACCATGCTCCGCCATCCCTGCGCAGTATCTTTTTAAAAGCATCAAATAAATAATGTTTTGCATAATCAAAATAAAGCTAATGGCTTTCCGCACGCGATCGCCATTTGTATTTTGGTTTCTTAATATTTATAGTTTTCCTTAAAAAATTTTATTTTATATTTAAGCTTTTCTACGGTTTACGAGAGTGATTGAAATCGATAGGCTATAATTATCTGCTTTGGCGAATATCTGTGGAAAGGCTGCAGAGGCATTGATTTGCCGGCAAGCTTATAATTAATGCAGGTAAAAATAATACCGTGCCTTAGTGGTGTAACGGTTAGCACGGAAGACTGTGGATCTTCAAGCCCGGGTTCAACTCCCGGCTAAGGCCTAAAACGGTTTTGCGCACCTGGGCAATCAATGCTTGCACGCTAAAGCATTTCAGAAAAAGTGCAATGCCCACGAGCGCATGAATCTCTTAAGCCTTATCCTTGAAGGGCTTGTATTCTTCTTTATGTCCTTTACCATGGATTTGTAAAGCACTTTTTCCTGAGCGTCCAGCTTGCCCTCCTTAACAATCTCCTGCTTTTTGCCATCAACTATCTGTGTTTCCGTCTTGCTTATTACGTCCTTCTTGACCATCGAATACCATTCATCCAGGGAGCTGCCGCTGTAATCCTTGTCTTTCAGTACGGCAAGCAAGTCCCTCATGGTGAGTTTTCTTTCCTTGCTATATTTGTATTCGTGCAGAAGTGGCAGCATTGCTGCCTTGTCGCATATCCTTTTTATGTCAGCAGGGCTGTATCCCGCAGTGGCTCTTGCAAGCCTCCCATAGCTCAGGTGCCCCCTGGGCTTGTTCTTCGTATAAAGCTCAAACAATGCCCTCCTCTCCTTGTATGTCGGCGGAGGTACATAAAGGCTGTCGCCAAACCTGCCGCTCCTCTTCAGCGCCGGGTCTATGTCCCATGGCTGGTTTGTCGCACCGATTACAAATAGACCGTCAGGCTTTTCCTGCACGCCGTTCATTTCTACTAGGAATTGGTTTACGGCCAGCCTCATTGCAGAGCTCTCACCGCCGCCGCTGGCACCATCCCCTCCCCTCTTAACGCCCAAAGCGTCAAGTTCGTCAAAGAAGATTATGCATGGCAGCGCATGCCTTGCCTGCTCGAATATAGCATGTAGGTTCTTTTCCGTGTTGCCGGTGTACATGTCGACTATCTGGTTTATCTGTGCTATTATGACGTTCGCCCCGGCTTCGCCTGCTATCGCATTGACCATATAAGTCTTTCCGGTTCCTGGAGGGCCGTACAAAAGCAATCCTACACCAAGTTCCTTTCCATACTTTTTGAACAGATCTGGTTTCTGCACGGCCAAGACGACATTGTCATGCAGGTAATTCTTTATCTTTTCGGATCCTATTACATCCTTAAACGTTATCTTTGATTTATAGAATGCAACGTGCTTTATCTGGCCCTCTTCTATCAATTCAGTGTTGCCTTCAGCCTGTTCATCCTTTTGCACCTGTTTCATTGCCTGCATCTGCTGTCCTTCGCCGACATCCATATGCATAAGCGAATCCAAGTGCTCAAGCCTGTTTTTTGCCTCTGAATAATCCGGGCTTATTGAAAGCGATTTTTCATACCAATACCTGGCATCGAGAAGATCGTTGTTAGTTTCCTCTATGTCGCCAAAAAGCAGCGGAGCATCAGGGCTGGAAGGCTGGAGCTCCATAACCTTTTTTAGGTCATCTTTTGCAGCGTCAAAATTCCTGGTTATGCGCTCAGTAAGCGCCCTGTTAAAGTACGCATCTGCATACTCTGGGTCTATCTTTATTGCCTCGGAAAATTCTACTATCGCTTCGTCAAACTTGCTGGATTCAAAAAGTGAATTGCCTTGCCTCCAGTGCTCCTTTGCTGCTGGGTCCGGCTCGTGTTTGCTTTCAGCCTGTGGGTCGCTCATCGCATCATCTGATAACCTTCATGATAACATTACTTTATTCCACTTTTATATATAAATGCCTTACATTTATAATTCTTTTTTAGTCTCTACATTGTCCAGGAGGGCATTGAGCGCCCTGTCCACGCTGCTTATTCCCTTATCGCTCCTGCGCCTGTTCACGAAGTCCACTTTTGCAAAGTGCCTTCTCAATGCTGCCACTGTCTTGTTGAGCATGCGCATCTCCTCAGACTTTATCTTATATTCGCCATTTAGCTGCCTTATCACAAGCTCGCTGTCCGAAACAAGCATTATTCTCTTATCCTCATGCTGCGGTATATGGTTCCTGCACCATTCCAATGCCTTTATGACTGCTGTGTATTCAGCATAATTGTTTGTTTTAATGCCGTTATAAAAACTTCTTTTTGCAAGCACTTTGCCTTCGCCGCTTGTAACAATAAACCCGGATGCGCTTATTCCAGGATTGCCCCTTGCTGCACCATCAGTGTATATGACAATATCATGGTCCATCGGCTCAGCGTTCATCAATCCACCAAATATTTAGCTCTTAACAACAAATTATCAATAAAAACCTATAAAAGGCGTTACACTTGCGTAACCTATCAATCGAAGAAGGCACAGAACTTGTGCATGCAGCCAGGAACACCATAGAGCTCTATATAAAAAATCCTTATTTTAAAAAATCAATAGTCCACGAGCAAATTAACGGCTTCTCGGAGCCTAGCGGAGTATTTGTCACCCTGTACCATTATCCGACTGAGGAGCTTCGCGGATGCATAGGCTTTCCTAGGCCGGTAATGCCTTTGAAAAAGGCAGTGGTTGAAGCTGCAGCTGCGGCAGCATTTGAAGATCCAAGATTTGTTCCGGTGTCGCATAAGGAATTAAATGACATGATCGTTGAAGTAAGCGTATTGTCAGGCCTCAAGGAATTGCCAGGCCCTGAAAACAAAAGGTTGCATTCTGTAAAGATAGGGCGCGACGGGCTTATAGTAGAATACGGCATCTATAGCGGCCTGTTGCTTCCTATAGTTGCGGTCGAGGAGGGATGGGATGAGGAAAGGTTCCTTAACGAGGTTTGCCTGAAAGCCGGCATACCGCAAGACTATTGGCGCCACCAGAACGTCAGGCTCTACTCCTTTACCACGCAGGTTTTTAAGGAGGACTCGCCAGGCGGAAAAGTGATACAAATATTATAAGCTGTGCGCCAAAGCGGAAATCTCATAAATATTTAATGCTTCTAGTGCCTAATAAATAGCACGGGCTCGTAGCTTAGCCTGGTTGGAGCGCCCGACTGATAATCGGGAGGTCGAGAGTTCAAATCTCTCCGGGCCCATAAAAGCTTTTTGCAGTTTAACGCCGCTAGCATTTGCCTAAATGCAAATATTTTTAATAAGATGAATCCAAAAACCTGACTGATAACAATGCAGGAATACGACAAGGAGTTTCTAGACTACATGGAAAAGAAGTACAAGATAACACTTGAGAAGGCTACAAAAGGCAGCGAGATGGATATAATAAGGTTTGCCATTGCTTGGGACGTGTGGAAACAGGCCAATAAGGTCTGCAAAGAAAAGCTTGGGACCAAGTAGATTCCCGCAAAAGCCAGCACTGCGAGGCAGCTGCATGGCCGCGCCTTGTTCCTAACCATGCATTAGTCATGCTTTCGTGCTCAGACGGCATCTATCGCTTTCTTCTGATAAGGTTCAGCTTTATAACCATGCGAGGAAAGGTTTGCCGCGAATAATTCCCTGTTTTGGCCGTATGTGTATACCTTTTTTGGCGATACTGCATCTATGTATTCGCAGCTCTGCCTAAAATCCGCGTGGTCGCTTAATGCGAACTGCGCATCGGACCTAAAGCGGAAGCTTTTTGCAAATCCAGTTGCAACTGCGGTGTAAACGCGCTTCTTGTATGCGTGCTCCATCACGCCTGCAATGTCATAAAACCTTTGGGAGTCGGTTATTCCAACGAAATTGCCACGCACAAGGCTTTCATAATCGCTGTCAATATCATAATAGGATGCGTATTCAAGGCCGATGCCGTTCCTGACATAAACGCTATTTATGGCGCTGATTTTTCTGCTCACCACTGGAATTATTGATTCCCTGTTCAATATCCTTATAAGTTCCTGCGCTTTTCCCATCGCATAGGCTTTGAAAAGAACAATGCCCTCTTTCAGCGCCCTAGACACCCACTTCAAAAGCATATCTTCAATCACATCCTTGCTGTCGAAGTTCAATGCTGGGTCTGGATAGGTGGAATCTATTATCAGGATATCTGCATTCCTTATCTGTATCCTGCTTGCCGCTGCACTTTCCATCATCTGGAAATCGCCGCTGTATAAAACGCTATTGCTGTCAAAGCCGCAGTCTATAAGCAGCTGCTTTGAGCCGAGCATGTGGCCGGAATCGAGCAGCCTGACGTTTTGTGGAACAGCCTCTACCAGATTTGGAGATATCCCGTAAGCCACATTTATCAGCTCAGCGGTTTGGTTGCTGCAGACAATCGCCCTTGAGCTTCTGGCAGCTGCAATGTGGTCGCTGTGAGCATGCGATACGAAGTCCATGTCTGCTCCGCTTGCCCTTGCATCTAGCGATATGGACTTAAAAACCCTGTTCTGCATGCAGTCGCCTAGGATAATTGCAAGGTTAAAACTAAATAGTTTAAGACAAAAATATGTAATACTAAACGATGATAATATGGTCGATAACCTAATAATTATAGGATCGGGCCCGGCAGGGCTTACCGCTGCGCTGTACACTGCAAGGGAGGACTTCAAGCCGCTGGTAATAACAGGCGTCGAGGCCGGCGGGCAGCTGCTCCTTACCACTACAGTTGAAAATTTCCCAGGATTCCCGAACGGCATTTATGGCTCTGAGCTCATAGACCTCATGCGCAAGCAGGCCGAGAAGTTCGGTGCGCGATTCTTGGGAGAAAACGTGGAGGGCATAGACCTGTCTTCAAAACCGTACAAGGTAACGACGCAGTCTGGCAGCTTCGAAGCGAACAGCATAATCATAGCGACAGGCGCTTCTGCAAAATGGCTTAACATACCTTCAGAAAAGCAGTTTATAGGCAAGGGCATAAGCAGCTGCGCAACTTGTGATGCGCCATTTTTCAAGGGAAAGAACGTTGTAGTTGTAGGGGGAGGCGACACTGCAATGGAAGATTCGCTATTCCTTACGAAATTTGTTAACAGCGTAACTATAGTCCACAGGCGCGACGCATTCAGGGCAAGCAAGATAATGCAAGAACGCGTGCTTTCAAACCCCAAGATAAAGGTCATCTGGAATGCCGAAGTCTTGGAGGTCAAGGGGAATGGCAAGGTAAACGCCGTTGTAATAAAGGACGTAAAGACCGGCGCAACAAAGGAGATGCAGGCAGACGGCCTATTCGTTGCAATAGGCTATAAGCCGAATACCGATTTCCTAAAGGGCAAGCTTAAGCTAGATGAGGCAGGCTACATAGTAACAAAGGATGAAGTCAAGACCGATGTAGAGGGCGTATATGTAGCAGGAGACGTCGCAGACCATGTTTACAGGCAGGCAGTCACAGCTGCGGCAAGCGGCACTAAGGCCGCGCTTGAAGTAAGGGCTTACCTCCAGAACCTTGCGTACGGAGCTTCAAAATAACTTTTTTTGGCCCTTGACTTCTATGAGCCTTGAAACCCTGATGCCAACCTTCCTAGCGGGCCTGTTTTTTATCAGCAGCCTGATAAGGCTTTCTGCTATGCCAAGCATTTGCTCTTCGGAATCTGTATAATTGTGCAGCATTTCGCTCCTTGCGCTTATTGTGAAATCGGTATACCTTACCTTCGCGCCGACATTCTTGAACAGGTAGCCCTTCTTGTGCACTTCGCCGATTACCTCGTCGGCAAGCTTGCGCAGCACGCCCTTTATTTCGTCGACACTTTCTACAGGTTTCTTGAGCGTTACCTCGCGGCCTATGCTGAGGGTTTCGTAGTACTCCACAATCTTCGAGTTGTCTATGCCCCTGGCTAGCATATACAGCTCCTTGCCAGCGACCCCGAAATGGTCTATAAGCATCATCGGATCTGCTTCTGCAAGCTTCTTTATGCTGTCTATCCCAAGGCCCAGCAGCTTTTCGTAGGTTTTCTTGCCTATACCTGGCAGGTTCTCCAGCTTTTCGCCAGCCAGGAAGCTGCTAAGCTCCTGCCTCTTTACCAGCAGCAGGCCGTCGGGCTTTGCCTTGTCCGAAGCCATTTTTGCAAAGGCCTTCCCCTCGCATATCCCTATCGTGCATGTCAGCCCGAAATCGTCTTTTATGCGCTTCTTGATCTTTTTCGCCATTTCCAAAGCGGCATCGTCATCAAGCCCTGATATGTCCACAGCCGCCTCGTCTATGCTTATGATTTCAGCAGGCCTGCCGAAGCTCCTTACGATGTCCATGACCTTTACGGAAATCGATTCGTAATAGGGCTCGTCAGACTGGAGGTAAGCAAGATCCTTGCAAAGCGAAAATGCTTCTGCGGTGGCCATGCCGCTTTTTATCCCGAATTTCCTTGCCTCGTAATTTGCAGTCTGCACCACTCCGTATGTCCTTTCGCTAGCAGGCGCTGTCCCGACGGCCAACGGCTTTCCCTTCAATTCCGGGTGCCGCTGTTCCTCGCACGCAGCAAAGAAATAATCCATGTCTATGTACAATACAAAAACCATAGCGATACCATAAGCATGTGCAACAGCCAGCAGGGCTCATGCAATAATTGCCTGCGCAAGGTTATAAAGCATTCAACCAGGGCAGGAAATGCAATAGCAGATTTGTAGTGCAGTGCATTCTATTGAGGCAAAAGGATAAAATACATAAGCAGCAATGAAATAGCAGACAAAAGTGGTCGAATGCGAGAAGTAATGTTCGCTGGCAGTTTCTACCCAAGGGGCAGAAACGAGCTGCAAGAGTTTGTAAAGGGAGAAGGCATCAAAGGCAAGGACATTGGCACTTCAAAGGTGCTGTCAATGGTCGTCCCGCACGCAGGCTATGTTTACTCCGGCACTACTGCGCTCCTTGCATACAAGGCAGCTTCGGCCCAAGCAGACGGCTTTGATTCCGTAGTGATAATAGGCCCAAACCATACTGGCATGGGCCTGCAGATCGGCGTTTCAATCGATGACTGGCGAACCCCTCTCGGTGAGATAAAAAACGACTCGAAATTTGCGCACAAGATAATAGAAAGCGGCAACGGCGTGGAGCACGATGAGCTTTCGCATAGGGAGGAGCATTCAATAGAGGTGCAGCTTCCGTTCGTGCAGTATTATTTTAAAGGCCTTCCAATTGTCCCTATCTGCATGGGCAATCAGAGCCTGCCTGCATCTAAGGAGCTTGCAAAAGCCATATCTGCTTCTGCAAAGGAGCTTGGCAGAAAGCCTTTGGTGATAGCGAGTTCGGACTTTGACCACTACGAGCCAGCGGAAATAGCCAAATCCAAGGATTTCAAGCTCATAAAGGAGCTTGAGGCGCTCAATCCAGAGCACTTCAACCTTCTTGTAAACGAGATTATGGACAGCACATGCGGATACGGCCCCACAACTGTGGCTGCAATATACGCTAAAAGCGCAGGCAGCAGCAAAGGCATACTGCTGAAGTATTCCAATTCAGGGGACGTGACAAAAGACTACTCAAGCGTTGTGGCTTATGCATCCATAGTCTTCGTCTGACCGCACTGCACATCATTCCTTATTGTTTATGCTGAGGCCCTTGAGGTATGCTGTCGCGCCCTTGAACCTCTTGCCCGAGACTTCTATAATCGGCACCTTGAACAGCCTTTTGTAAGACTTGTCATAAAGTATTGCATATGCGTCCTTCAAGCTGTCCTTGTCCTTAAGGCCAGAACCGTAGAATATCCTGTAATATTTGGCCCCTGAGCGCCTTATGGCGTCCATTGCATTTTCCCAATTCTGCTTTGAAGGGTTTTGCAGCAGCTGCTTTATCCTAGATTCATAGTCCGCCTTACCCTGGTGTTTTGTACTTTTTGCCAAAAAATCACTTCGCTTTGCTTTTCAAAAATTCGATTACCTCATCTGCATGCCCTTTCGGGCTTACTTTCTCAAATATCTTTGCTATGTTGCCTGCCTTGTCAATAATATAAGTATTCCTGAGGGTGCCTACGCCGAAAATGCCCCTGTCGCCGTATGCGCCATAGCTTTTTATCACAGAGCTGTCAGGATCTGCGAGCAGCAAAAATTTGAGGCCGTATTTATCTATGAATTTCCCATGCGATTTCAAGTCGTCCTTGCTGATGCCTACTACCTCGGCATTCAGCTTCTTTATGCTGTCAAGCTTTTTGTTGAATTCGTTTGCCTCCATGGTGCAGCCAGGGGTATTGTCTTTCGGATAGAAATACAGTACCACGTATTTGCCTGCAAATTCTCTTAGCGAATGGCTCTTGCCGTCCGAGCCTTTGAGCATGAAATCCGGTGCTTTGCCTCCTTCCTTTACCTCCATGCAATCACATGGATATAGCTCATGGAAAGCCTAATAAATTATCTATGCGTAAAAAATCCGAGCCAATGGAATCAGATACAAAGCTTGAGCAATTTATAAGGAGCTATCCGAACCTCAGGGATGTCACGCTGTGCTACTTCGTAGACAAGAGCGCCGGCAGGATACTGCTTGCCATGAAGAAGCGCGGCTTCGGCTCAGGCAAATACAACGGCCTTGGGGGCAAAGTCAAAGCCGGCGAAACAGTAGAAGAAGCCATGGTGCGCGAGGCTGAAGAGGAATCGCACTCGGTACCGGAAAGATACGAAAAAGCCGGGGTCATAAACTTCTACTTCGACTACCCTGGCAAAGAGGCCGAATTGAACCAGCGAGTTCATGTGTACCTCGTATATGAATGGCGCGGTGAGCCTGCGGAGAGCGAAGAGATGAAACCCGAATGGGTCGGGATAGGCAAAATACCGCTCGGGCTGATGTGGGACGACGACAAATACTGGCTTCCTCAGATCTTGCAAGGCAAGAGCGTTGAGGCATACTTCCTGATGGATGCCCTAGGCAAGGTCAAGGACGCAAAGATAAACTATACGCGCAAAAAGTGAATTCACTTCCTGTATTCTGCGACAAGCTCAAGCAAGCGTTCCGCGAATTTTACCATTTGCGAATGGGTGCCTATGGCTGCACGCATGTAAGGGCCGTGGAGCCCGCTGAATTCCGGGTCAGAAGCGATGAACGCTATTATATTGCTCTTTTTCAGCCCTGAATAGACATATCTCATTTCTGAATTGCTTTCAAATCTGATGAACACGAAACCGCCGTTCGACTTGAACGTGAACACGCCCCCATCGCTGAGCCTTTTCTCCAGGATGTCGCGCTCCCTTATCACGCCTGCAATCTTCCTCCTGTAGTAGCCCATGCTTTTAAGCGCCGCAATGCCAGCATCCCTTGCAGACCTGTTCACGTTAAATTCCTGCTTAGAATTGTTCAACCTGCGTATAAGATCGGCATTTGCAATCAGGTAGCCAAGCCTTATGCCGGAAAGCCCGAAGGCCTTTGAGAACGTCCTGAGCACAATCAGGTTCCTGTGCTTGCCTATAAGGTCCGCAACGCTCTCATTGCAGAATTCCATGTATGCTTCATCAACCACTGCTATGCCCTTTGCCTTTTCCACAAAAGAGTCTATCCTTTCCCTTTCAGTAATGGTGCCAGTAGGGTTGTTTGGGTTGCATATCCATGTGAGCGTAGCCCATCTTAGGTCGCTGTCAGTATAGCGCAGCTCGTAATTGCGCCCATCAGCCATGCACTGCTTCAGCCTGATCTGCGAACCAGCTCCTTTCGCTATGTACTCATATTCTCCGTATGTCGGTGCAGGTATAAGCACGCGCTTTCCGAAGAGGAACGTCAGCATGCCTATTGCTTCGTCTCCCCCGTTAGTGGGCAGTACGTTTTCAGGCTTGACATTGCTGTAATCCGCAATGGCCTTTTTCAGCTCTTCATACCATTCGTAAGGGTATGCATTCACCATCCTCAAAGAGGCGCTCAAAGCCCTCTTCACTGCTGGGGACGGAGAGTACGCAGAACCAGAATAATCAAGCCTAATAATGCTTGTCTTTGTCATAAGCTGTATTCCATTGCCAAACTGGCATTATATGTAATCCCAAGCAAGTATTAAAAGCATTGTGCGCAGTGCGTTGCCCACAAGCTGCAGCTACAAATGCAGGCCTGAACCAAGAGAGCGGCTCTTTATGCTTTTCATGAGCCTAGGCAGGCTAGTACGGCCCAGCCCTATGAGCAAAACGAAAAATACCGGCAGTGCAAGAATCCCTGCAATATGTATAAGGCCGTTATGCAGATATGCCGCAATGCCTAAGACCCACACAGTTATCATGAAGGCATATGCAAATAGCGCGATGCTGCCCCTGCCACTACTGCTTATACCGCGCTTGCCCCTCTTGTTACTTAGCATGTAGAAAAGCTCTATGCTCATGAATACTGCCAAGAAAAGGCACATGTCGAACCCCAGTATGGATGTGCCTGTAGCTACATGCAGATTAACCCCATGATACGCAGCAATGTAAGCCCAAGAAGATGCCGAAGCTATGTACGTTGTTATTATTCCAGAGGCAAAAACATAAAGCATAAAGAAGCGCACCCCTGAAAGCTTTTCGAAGCGGTCAAAATAGAAGCCCGCAGCGAATACGAGCATCGCAACAAGCAAGAAATTCACGACAAGCTCCATAAAAGCGGGATGCCCTTCAACGAGCAGTGCACAATTCTCTATAGGGTTGAACGGTGATGTGGCGAATAGGAAGACATTGCTGGTTATCGGGGCACTGCAACTGCCCTCTGCTGCCGATACAATCGCATAGAGGGCTGCAAATATCAGCGCGTATTCAAGCCCCTTCAGCGTATGCCCGATGTAGCCCTTCATTGCATCATACCAAATAACCTGCCAGATTATTTATAGAATACCATGTTTTGATCGGCCAAGCTATTTTAGCATGAATGCAAGCATTAAAACTGTCTGCTGAGCGTAATTCAATAAGCCCCAAGAGAGTGCTCTCTTGTCGATAAGGAACCCGCCGTTTATTAATGGTTATCGCCCTTGATATGTTTAGATTCATGCTTTCTTATTATGCTTACTTTAATTATAACGTATAAACCTAGGATAAATAGCACAACAACAGTTAACGTGCTAAAATCGATGCCAAAAAATAAAGCACTTATAAAAGACAAAAATCCAAGGAAGCCAGTCGCGATTATCAGACTAATTAAAACTAACCAAAACTTCCAGTTGCTCATACCCTTGCCTATTGTATACTATAAATTAGATAAATAATAAACTATTTAATAAAGCGATACAATATTGAATTAGCGGTGAGATATTTGGAGAAGCTGCCTTCACCGAAATATAACATTTGTAGCATGAATAATTGCCGTAATAAAGCTGTCGCTGGATGTATGTATTGTAAAAAGACATTCTGCAAAGAACACAGTGACCCGATACTTGTAATGTCAGCTAGAGAGGCTTGGAATTTAACAGGCTTGAGAGAATCTGATCCGATAAAATACAAAAAATATGTTGATGATTGGAATAGAACAGATGGTCACCCGTGCCCAGCATATACTGGGGCTTGGAATAAAAAGCATGATAAAGAACTTATCAATAATGGTAAGATAATACGATTCCCACCTAAAGAATCAAAACATTCGACTCACACTAGTATACATAACGGTGACGCATCGGGAAAGATTAGACAGATTACAGGCCTTGTTCTCATCATCATAGCGATAGTTATCCTTGCTTTATCGTATAATGCTTACATAACTAGCTACCATAAAACGATAAGCACCTCCAACTTTACCTTCTTATTCTCTGGCATATTCTGGGATTTAGTTGGCATACTTATAGGTGCAGTATTGATTGCCATAGGACTGATTTTAGCATACCCTAAGGGTGCTAGATGGCTTGCTAACAGAAATAGGTAAATTATTATGAAGATTAACGCTGAAAAGTGGGATGAATTTATTAAACGATATTTTGTTGCGGTATTGGGTGGAATTGTATCTGGTTATATTATTGCAGGAATAGGAATATACCACCTGACATTTTTGTTCTTTACTATTTACCTTGTAGCAATAGTAGTTATCGGTGCTATAATTGGTTATATCATATATAGCCAGATAGGGATTAAATCTAAACCAGATAACATTACTCCCCCTCCACCTCCTCCATCAAGTCCTGTATAAATTCATATAGTAGCGGATCCTTTTCTTTAAGTGCTATGTTGCCTTTGGCTTTCTTTAGTTTTTTATAAGGGTTCCTTACTATGGGTTAAGAGCCCCAAGAGGGAGTTGAACCCTCGGCCTCCTGTTTCCACGGCCCTGCGCCTACAGGGTTTACGAGACAGGCGCTCTACCACTGAGCTACTGGGGCAGTAAACAGATAGATATGCAGAAATCAAAATAAATACATATTGCTGGAAAAGCAATTGCCGATAAAGTTGCGAATGAAAGTAATAAAAATACTGAGTATGTATATTATTTATTAATCCGATGGATACACACTGATAGATTAATGCTGCAAGGAGACGTTTACATGGAAACTGGACCTTCCAATGGCATAAACAACGGCAATGGCATTAACAACAGCGGCGGTGCTGCATATTCGCCTAATCCCCAGCCACAAGGGTACAAAATAAACGTAACTCCTGAAAGACCTGTGCAGCCACCAAAGCCTGAAATAGCTTCTTCTAAGGCAAAAAATAAAAAGCAGCCAATACCTTCGAATATCCTGAAATATGCAATAATAGCGGTTGTAATAATCATCGCAGTGGTAATAGCGCTTCACGTAACCAGCAAGCCTGCTCCGGCAACTACGGTGTATACAACTACAATAAAGCAGAACGTATATTCGTTTGATTCGTGCGAAAGCATAAACGCGCCTGGCAGCTATTATCCCTCTGGAAACATAGCAACGAAGGTAACTGATGCACCGTGCATTGTAATAAATTCAAGCAACGTTGCGCTCATATGCAATGGCCGATCAATTACAGGTTCAGGACCGTACAGCAATACAACGCCCTACAGCTACGGAGTCTACATAAATGGCAGGAGCAACGTAACGATAAGCAACTGCAGGATAAGCTCCTTTTCATACGGCATCGCTGCGCTAAATTCGTCAGGCATAAGCGTTCAGCACAGCAACGTTTCGGACAACACCATGTCAAACATAAAGCTTAACGGCACATCCAAATCGCAGATATCCTTCAATATCCTATCCGGCGCATCAAGTGCGCAGGGAGCCCTGCTTATAGGCATGAACTCGTACAACAACAGCATACTTAACAATACAGTAACTGACAACGCAAAGGTAGGTATAAAAATATACGCTAACGGCCAGACCGTAGATTACAATTATATAAACGGCACGCCTGCGTCATTCTACTGCTCAGGTGCCGCAGGATTCCAGACTGCAAGCTCGGGCCTGCAGAACAGATGCACGAATAATTACGGCTGCCTTTTTGTCAGCACGTGCGGAGGCATAAACGCGCCAGTGAACATAACACAGATAAGGTTGGGGCACGAGATAGCAACATGCGGACTGATAAGCAGCCCTGGCAATTACTATCTGTCAAAGAACATTAACGGATCTTCGTATTCATCTCCATTGACATACGCCTATGCAAATTATACCAAAAACCAGAACTGCATAAGCATAAGCGTGCCTGACGTGAACCTTTACTGCGGCGGCCACAGCATAACAGATGTGCAGAACGGTGCAGCAATATATTCAAACGGCACGAATGCAATCTCTATAGCAGATTGCAACGTATCAAAATCTGAATACGGCATTGAGTTTGACAATGTGAATAGCTCATCAGTGTCAAACGCCACAGTTTCAGGTTCTGGATATGGGATATACCTGTCAAATTCAAATAAAAACAAGATCGAGAATGCAACATCCACGCACAATACCTATGGGACATACATTTATTCATCCACCCTAGACACCCTAAGCTCTTTCAACATGTCAAAGGATTCATATGGCATATACGTGGATTCTGCGATAGGCAACCTGTTCGAGCACGGGGTAGCAGGTAACAACCGTGTTATGGACATTTATGCCACAAACAACTCGATAAACGCGAGCTATGACTACATAGCAGCAACCTCATGCGGAGTTACTGATGCCATATGGGCGACATGCACTACACACGTGAAGCCAGAGCTTAAATACTATCCGATAGGCTCATGCACGCAGATTTCACGCAGCGGCAACTACACCCTGCAGAACGATATAGGCGCAGCAAGCCCTGAATGCATAATAATAAATGCGAGCAATGTCAACCTTTCATGCAATGGCTACAAGATATATGAAACCTACAAGGGCTCAGGCTATGGGATCTACGCCTCAAACATGAGCGGCATAAAAATA
The DNA here is from genome assembly GCA_023485295.1 of Candidatus Marsarchaeota archaeon. Taxonomy (NCBI): domain Archaea; kingdom Thermoproteati; phylum Thermoproteota; species Candidatus Martarchaeota archaeon. The sequence goes on from JAMCZQ010000002.1 coordinate 85,366, forward strand.
GATGGCTGTGGGGTGGATTTCGCAAAATACGGGGTTTATATGTCAAGGGTTACGAATTCCACGCTTATGAACGATTCGTTTAGCGACGATACGTATTCTGTTGTGCTGAATGATTCATCCGGAAGTTCAATAAGCAACAGCATTTATTCCGGTTCGCAGTACAGTGTGCTGCTTTCCAACTCTGCTTCAAACTATGTTGGCAACAACCTTATAATGAGCGGCCCCGGCGCCGGAATAGCGCTGGTAAATTCTGTCAACAATACCTTGGAATCCAACAACGAGTCTTCAAACGACTATGGCTTGGTGCTTAACGGCTCGTCCAACAATAATATGGTAATGTACAACAAGATGCTGGGCAATAAGCTTTCTGATTACTACTGCTCAAACGGCAATTCAGGCATAAATGCCGAAAATGGCGGAGTGAACTACGGGGTTACGACGCATGGCTGCCACTGGCTTGCAGCAATCCAAACAAATGCGCCGCCTTTGGAGTGCAATGCGTTCTTCTCCCCAACCACATATTCAATCTCATCTGATGCGGCATACGGCCTAGGAGCGCTCTGCTACGGAGTGTATTCAAACGCAACAACGATAAATTGCAATGGCCATACCATAATAGCTACGAACGGCGGCACTTTTGCGTCATTCAAGAATGTTAAAGATGACGTCATCGAAAACTGCTACCTCAAGGGCTTCACCACGCCAATATCAATATCGAATTCAAGCGTGCAGGTGATAAACGATGTCATAGGTTCCAGCTATATCCCGCCAAATTCATCCTTCACAGGTTACGGGATCCATGTTTCTGCAAGCAAGAATTTCGGCATAGACAACGTCAGCATAAACGGCACCCCCATAGGCGTGGCCATATTCAGTTCGTCAGATGGCAGCGTGGAAAACACCAGCGTGACTTCTGAGCTGGCTTATGACATTCAAAGTTCTACTTCTTTAAATATGATACACGACTTGTCGGAGCCCGGCACTGGAATAGGCGCTACGATTTCAAACTCTACAGGCGGCTTATACAAGGACGATATGTTTAACGGAATAATATATGGGATGGAATGCCTATTGTCATCCCAATCAAGCACTGCAAACTCCGACGCAGGCGGAATTTCGTATTCCTCAGCAGATAACTGCAATTGGCTTAAATAACTCCTAACTAATTTATAATTTTCTAGGCAAATTAAACAGATAGAATGTTGTTTTCGGAATTGGCATCTTATTATGAAAGGCTAGAAGGCATATCCTCAAGGCTAGAAATGATAGAGGTAATGTCGTCAATATTCAAAAGCTCAACGAAGGACGAAATAGACAAGATAGTATATATGACGCAGGGCGTTCTTGCGCCTCCGTTTGAAGGAATCGAGTTTGGCGTAGCGGAAAAGATGGCCGAGGAAGCCATAGCCATAGCTTCAGGCTTCAGCAAGCAAGAGGTTGAGAATTCCTTCAGGAAGCTTGGGGACTTGGGCAGCGCAGCAGAAAAGCTAGTCGGGGAATCAAAGCTAAAGCGCATGTCCAGCTCGAAGCTTTCGGTTACCGAAGTCTATGGGGCGATGTTCAAGATTGCGCAGGCATCAGGCAAGGGCAGCAAGGACCAGAAGATACGCATGCTAGCTTCAATGATAGCACAGGCTTCGCCAATAGAGGCAAGATACATTGTAAGGTATCCGCTCGGGCAGCTGCGACTTGGGCTTGGGGACGCAACGATGCTGGAGGCGCTTTCGGTAATGGAAAGTGGCGAGCGCAAGCTCAAGGAAGACCTTGAGCGCGCATATAACATTTGCAGCGACCTGGGCGTTGTTGCAAAGGAGCTAAAGAGCAACGGCATAAAGGCCATCAAATCGCTAAGCGTAACGCTTTTCAAGCCCATAAGGCCAGCCTTGGCGGAGCGACTGCCCACCGTTGAAAAGATACTAGAAAAGATGGGCGGCAAATGCGCTGCGGAGCAGAAATATGACGGTTTCAGGTGCCAGATTCACAAGGACGGGAAACGCGTCAAGATATATTCCAGAAGGCTTGAAGAAACAACTAGCATGTTCCCGGACCTTGTCACTGCAGTGCAGCACGAGATCAAGGCGGAAAAGGCCATATTCGAGGGCGAAGCGCTTGCATTCAACGATGTTACGAACGAATTCATGCCATTCCAGGAAACTATACAGCGCAAGCGCAAGCACGGGATTTCTGAGAAGAGCGAGGAGCTGCCGCTGAAGCTGATGGCATTCGACTTGCTGTACCTGGAAGGCAAGGACTACATGGGCGAGCCGTATAGCGCCAGGAGGGCAAAGCTAGAGTCGCTAACTTCCAACGGGAATGTGATAGGCACTTCAAACAGGATAGTAACCTCTTCGGCCAAGGAGCTCGAGAAATTTTTCGAATCCTCAATAGAAAACGGCCTTGAAGGCATTGTTGCAAAGGACCTTAACGCCCAGTACATAGCTGGCGCAAGGAAATTCTCCTGGATAAAGCTCAAGCGCAGCTACAAGGGCGAGCTGTCGGATACGCTGGACCTTGTAATAATAGGCTATTACAGGGGGAAGGGCTCCAGGACGCAATTCGGCTTTGGAGGCCTGCTGTGCGCAGTGTACAACGACAAAACAGACATGTTTGAATCTGTTTCGAAGATAGGCACTGGCTTCACCGAAAAACAGATGCAGGAGCTGAGCGAAACGCTCGAAAAGATACGCGTGCAGTCCAAGCCTGCGCGCGTCAGCGCAATTATAGAGCCAGACTTTTGGGTATACCCGAAGTATGTAATCACTGTGCGTGCAGACGAAATAACGAAATCGCCCACGCACACCTGCGGCATGTCAAAGGACGAGAACGGAATCGAGACCGGCTATGCCCTCAGGTTTCCGAGGCTGGCCGGGGACGAGGCGATACGGTCGGACAAAGGCCCTGCAGATGCAACAACGACGAAAGAGATAATAGAGCTCTTTAAGCAGCAGAAAAAGGTCAGGGTGCCTGAATAGTCAACCGCAGATCATACTGCCCTTGCAGTCTCTATGGTCTTGGAGAACTTTTGCAGGCCTTTTATTATATCCTTTACCTTCGGATTGAGCTTGTACCCAAGGCTGTAGCCGCTTGAAATCCTTATGTGCGTAGGCTGTATGACATTCAAGTCAAGGGAAAGCTCCCTAAGCGAGATGATGAGGGTCTTCCTGGTAAACTTCTTTTCAAGCATGGAATAGATCTCCTTGGTCGTCCTAGGCGACTTCTGGAACAATAGGTCCATGACTGCATAATTCGGCCTGCTTATTGCCTTTCTTAAAGCCCAAATCGCATCCCGTTGCTTTTCTTTTTTTACCATAATAATTCTTTTTGTAAAAGATTTATATATATTTGCCATTTATTCGCAAATTGCCCGCCAAAGCCCATAACACCCATTGCTGCAGCAGGAATCAGGCCAGATTCGGATGTCTTATACAAAAGTATATAAATATTTACTTTAATAAAATATCATGGATAATATGTTTCTAAAAATGCTCAAGCAGTTCCGGAAGCCCGAGCCTGGCAGCCAGTCGTACCTGTCATATAAAATGACGTTCTCATTCACTGAAGACTATCCTGATACTGCCTATGAAAATCCAATGGATGACAGGGTTATTGGGAAGAGGGCTAAAGCCAACATCTATGCAATAAATGCCGGAAGCGTTAGGGAAGCTGACAAAATAGGCATGATGAAGGCCAAGGAGCATCTAGTTGAAATGGCCGTCAGTAATGCAATATCTTCGCCAGGAGAAGCCTTCAAGAACGCCTCGTTTATAAAGGAGGCGGCAGGGATAGCAGAAAAGTATGCCGGGCTAAGCTCCACCGTGCTGGCAAAAGCTGTCGCACACGATGTTTTCGGCTACGGCCCGCTAAGCCTTATCCTGGAGGACAAGGAAAACATTGAAGAGATAGTGGTGAACGGCCCTACGTCAAACATCTGCGTATACCATTCGAAATACGGCTTTTGCATTACGAACATGAAGTTCAATTCAGAGGCAAATGCCAGGTTCAACATAAACAGGATGCTTTCTGCAGCCGACAAGGAATTAAACGATGCAAACCCTGTGGTAGATGCCAGAGTGGCGCTTGACGCAAGGATGCATGCGCAAACGCAGCCGTACTCTGCAAACGGCATAATGGCGTCTATACGCATAGCGCATACAAAGGGCTTAGGCATTGCATCTCTTTTGAAAAACAACACTGTAAACGATGTGCAGGCTGCATACATATGGATTGCGATAGAAGCTGGCCTCAACGTTCTGATTTCAGGCGCTCCAGCTTCTGGGAAAACTACGCTGATGAACGCCCTGAAGAGTTTTATGCCTAGGTATGAGCGCATCGTATCTATAGAGGAAGAAGCTAACGAAGTAGACTTCCAGAGCAATTTCACAAACGCAGTGTACTTGATAGGTAAGAAATCAGGCAGGGTTGGATTCCAGGAGCAAGTAGCCAACGCTCTTCGCCTCCGTCCTGATAGGCTAGTAATAGGCGAAATAAGGGGCAGTGAGGCCAAAGACGTATTTTTTGGCTCAAATACTGGAGTGCCCTTCATGGCCACGATGCATTCAAATTCGAGCGGCCTTAGCGTCATTGCGCGCCTCCAGTCAAAGCCCATGTCGGTCGATGAGGAGCTGATTGCCAACCTTGACATAGTTATCTTTATGGAGATCGGGGAAAACCTTTCCAGGCGCCTTGCAGCCATAGACGACTACTTCTGGCTGCAGAGGGCAGAAATAGACCCAGGCACAGCTCAGTCTAAAGTTGAGATAAAGCGCCAATTCGACCATGCAACTTTTGACAAATCCGCGCTGAAGCGTTCAAAGGCCATAATAAGATACGCTATTAAGAACGGCATTTCTCCAACAGAAGCGCTCGCTGAATTCGTCAAGAGGGCAAAGTTCATAAAAGAAGCAATGAAGCGTGATCCAAGCACTCTTGAAAAACAGATAACTGACTACTGGTCATAGGATGAAACAAAAACAGTCTTATGCGGAGCTTGCATATGCAATTGCGCTTGCTGCGATACTTGCAGCATCAGCCTATCTTGCGTCTTACATTATTCTGGGCAGATACTATGCGCTGATAGCGCTTATGGCATTCCTGTGCGCAGTTTTCTCAATACGCATAGCAAAGCAGTCGAGCAGAAGCTTGCTCAACATCTCTAGCCTAAAAGGCCTCTCAGGAATCATAGAATCCGCTTTGGCAAAGGAGCATTCAAGCGGCTGCACAATGTCAGAGGCTATTTCAGAGTCGATGAGCGCAACAAGGGAAGGCAGCGAGCTAAGCGCCCTATTCAATAACATCCTGCGCAGGCTCAGCTACCAGGAGTTCGGCTCGGCTGTGCTTTCGCAGATACGCACATGCGAATGCGCTGGCTCTGAAGCCGTGTCAATGCTGGCAAAGGCTGGCGAATACTACAATGAGGGCTTGGACGAAGTGAAAGCGCTATCCAGCTGCCGCGACATGACTGCATTTCTAATCTCTTCAAGGGCAGAGTCGGCAGCCAGTGGAATAAATAAGTACACCACGCTGCAGAATGTGCTCTCTACAGTGGTGCCTTCGTTCGTGCTTTTTGGTTTCGTTGGATACTCAATCATGGTTGGCACTGACAGCATGCTTGCTGCCGTCTTCGCCGTGATGGTGCTGATAATTCCATTGCTTTATCTGGCAGTCGTGTCAAAGCTAAGGGTGATATCGTCATATGCTGCATAAAATTGCAAATATGGCTGCAAAAGTGAAAAGTGCAGCACGCATACCTGCTGCAGGCATAGCGCCAAAAGCTGTAGACGTGGCGAGCATCGCAGCCTTTTCCGCAGCAATGGCATTGCTGCTTTGGAGCGTATTTGCAGCAATCCCATTGTTCGTTGCAGGGGCAGTTCCACAGGCATTTAAATCACTCTCCAGGCGCCGCGAAGCGTCTTCCAGGTCAGTATTCATAAAGGCCCTTTCAAGAGCCTCGCGCATCAGCCCTGGGAAAAGTTTTGCAAGCGTGCTGGCAAAGGAAATGCCGATGGAGGTGCTTTCATATTCGAAGCTAGGGCATGCGCTTAAAAGGTACGCCCTTACCGGCAATGTGCAATTGCTCAAGGACGATGCTTTTGCATCGCCTGCAAGTCACGCAGCGCAGGCAGGCACGCTCTTGGCATATGCATTCGATAAAGGCATAGACCCGGCTCCGCTTGTCTACGAATTTGCCAGGAGAGAGTCCGAAAATGAATCATTTGCGTCAAAAATAGCACCGCAAATCGCAAACTCCAATGCAATGTCCCTTGCAGGCATAAACCTATTCTTTCCATCTTTTGCAGGCATAACCATGAATATACTAAATGCTTCATGGCTCAGTGTCGGCCATTCTGCCGGCATTGCATTCGCGCCAATGTTTGCGATATTCATTGCCTATGTGCTGCTGGCCGATTCCATAACCCTTTGGAAGCCTGGGATCGGCATGGTTGGATTGGCTGCAAGCATAGCACAATGGGCATGCATAGGGGCTATCTGCATGAAAGTTGCATACATGCTTTCGTCATTTGCTGTTTGAGGTGATAAAATGGGAACATATACTGCAGAAATCAGGGCAATGCTGAGCATTGCAAAATCAGTCAGGGGCCAAAGCTCAATCGAATACCTAATGATGCTGTCGGCTGTCAGCATAGTAATCGTAGTGGCCTTGGCAATGATAACGCAGCTGAAAGGCGCGGCATTGCATACATTCTTCAACGGTACGAACGGCAGCGTGATCTCTACGCTGAAGACTGAGATGGAAAATATAACAAAGGCGAGCTAAATGCCCGGCTCACATGGCAAAGCGCAGCTTAGCATAGAGTTCCTGATATATGTCAGCATAAGCCTTGCCGCCCTTGCAGGGTCGCTGTATGCTGCAAACGGCATTGCCGCAAGATACCACAAATCAATAGGTGAATCGGAGATGCAAAACCTGGCCATTGACATAGATTCAAGCATAGGCTATGCAGATTCTATGTTTTACGCATACGTGCCCAAGTCGATATGCTCGTGCTCGCCTGCGCACAGCTCGATCCTGTGCAACGGGAGCCTGACGCAGCTGGGCGCAGACATAAGCATTGGGAAGAGCGTATGCGATTATAGCGGCAGGGTGGAGGACCTGCATCTGCAGTACATGCTCAACGGTACGTATCGCCTGGGTGCTAGTCCATGATTGCACAGCTGTCGTTAGACTTCATTGTCCAGCTCGTGCTGGCCGTCGCGCTCTGCGGCATGCTGCTTGGCATAGGCATATACGGTCTACATGTGGCTGGCATATTTGCTTCGCAGGCAAGCTCCTCTGCAAGCGGATCAGCAGCTGCGGCAGGGCAAAGCCAGTCGGCTGGCAATTATACATAGGTGTTGCATGTGGAAGCAGCTAGCAGCAAAGGCATGGCAACAGGGATTGAATACATAATCGCATCGCTGCTAGCTATTGCCGCGCTGGTGCTTTTCGTAACGTATGCGCTCTCCTACATCTCTGCAGAATCGTCGCAGTCCTCGTATGCAGAAAACCAGATTGAAATTGGGATCGCTCTGGGAGAGGCGTCGTTCTATGCATTTTCGCACAATGCCCAATCAGTGGCATCAATATACGGCAATTCAACCGAGCTTGGGATTGCAAGCCTTGGCAGCGTTAAAAGCATTTCTGGCTACTGCGATAACTCATCGCTTGGGGAATGCGCAATAATTCCTGTAAACGGCATTGCTTACATAATGCGGGTGGATTAGATGGCAAACGCACAGACATCAATAGAATTTGTAATAATACTGGCTGCAATAGGCGCCCTCTCTACAGTCAGCGTAGCTTATTTCATGCAGGTGCATGCATCGCTTTCCGGAGCAATAGAATCTGCCTACAAAGGCAATGACATTTCGCCAGGGCAGGCAGTGCAGCATAACATAAGCATTTCAGCTTATATCTTAGCCAGCAGCAATGCAAGCCAGCATTCGAATTCTTCAGGCGTGCTCTTCGTTTCATCAACAGGTTTGAATCATATAATTGCTACGGCAAACGCAACCAACGCAACAATGCCTGAATACAGCTTTAGCGCACCTGCGCTGAACAGAATGGCAGTTTTCCCATTCCAGTTTCGCCCATCCAACGCACTCAGAGGCGAAATAATGTTTACCGTAACTGCCGGTTACGGCAACAGCATTATGTCAAAGACCATCAGCTTCAATTTCTCAGTGCAAGGCAGTAAGCCTGCCGTTTCATCGCAGACTGCCGCAATCGAAGCGCGCATCATACCATCGTCAGAATACCTGGCCTACAACATATCGAATGCAACAGCCATAAGCGTGATTTCTGAAACGTCGCACTGCAGCGCGCTCAACTTCTGGGGCGACCAGCTTCCAATACAGGACCAATGCCAAAACGCATCGTGGTACTTCTGGCAGTTCTCCTCAGGATGCTATTATAGCAACGCGCAGGTGCCAACTGCAACATACTGCTTGTATTCCAGCCCAACACACAGTTCCATCGCAAGCCTTGTAGGCGCGCCACGCTACGTTTTCAACATCACAGTTGAGATAAACTATTCCGGCGCTGCAATGGAAGCGGTGCTGACTAATTCTTCGAGCAAATCAGAGTTAATGCTAAACGGTGCAGAAATCGGCACAGTGGAAATGGGCCATGGGATATACGGCACAAGCCAGTTGCCGCCAGCAGCACTGCTGCTGAACAAGAGCGGGGCATACGCGATTGGCTATACTCCATATTCAGATTATGAAGGCGCACAGCAGCAGCTATCAAGCGTACTGTCGTATTACAACAATTCAGATTCCGGGTCCGCACAAGCATCCATATCGAAGCTCATGCACTACTACAACCTTTCGCTTGCCAGCATGGCGGAAAGCGCATCTCTGGCAAACTCAACCGGCTGTAATATGCGGAAGCAGGGCAGCACAGCATACTACTATTGCGAGCCTTCTGAGCCATTCCAATTCTACAACATTTCAGTCACGATATTCAACTATTCCGGAAGCTTGCAGGAGCTGAATTACATTGGATCAGAAATAAGGATAAACTAGGCGTTTAGCAATGAAAGCACAGGCCGCACTCATCGAGGCGATGATATCAATTGCAATACTTGGCGCAGCAGCATCTTTCATGTATGCAGCAAGCCTCTATTCCGGGATGCAAGTGCATGGGGTGCATAGAGATGCAGCATATGCGTTCTCGCTTTTCGCTTCGAGAAATGCAAGCTTGGGCAAATGCATAAGCTCAGGGAACTTTTCAGCCGAATGCGAATACATAGCAGCGGCATTCGTAAAGGCATACGACATACAGTCAATGCAGGTTTCTTACAACGGCAGGCATTCGGATTTTGGAAGCAGCACAGTCTGCCCAAGCAATTATGTATACTGTGCGGTTGTGGCTTACAACCTAACGCCTTCCTATGCCTGCGTAAGCGTATGTGGTTAAAATGTCATTATTCGGCATGTGCATAATCGCAACTTCCATAATAATACTGGGCTTTGCAGCCGTTATGGGCCAGATGTCGGCTTCTCATGCTGCGCTCGCTAATGCGTACATTTCTTATGAGAACTCCGGGCTCGTGCAATCATTCGCCCTGATGTCAAGATATGCGCTGTCCGGAAGCAGCAACCCTGGCACAGCATATGCGATGCTGGTTAATGCCTCTTCGATAGACGGCGTCAATCTTACATACGCAGGAGGGTATCTGGTCGTCAGAAGCATTAGCAGGCCTTACCGATATGCAGTCCTAAGAATAAGCATGGGAAAGGATAGCGGCTAAAGCTCAGGCACAAGCTGCAGATTACTCATGCCTTTGGCTGATAATGCTCCTTATGCTTCTGGAATATTCCTCAGGCGTTATGCTGCTGCCGTAATATCCTGCCATCTGCATAGGCCCGATCTCAGACACCCTTGGGACTATTTCTATGCATGCGTGGAATGCATGCTCTTTCCTTAGGCTGTAGCCCAGTATGTTGTATGCGTGAGCTCCGAAATATTCGTCGTTCGCAGCTACGATTTCCTTGCATGCCGACAGCATTCCAGAAAGCTCATCGCTTTCCAATTCGCTTAGCATGCTCACATGCCTTTTGGGCATTACCACGGATTCGCCAGTGTAGAGCTGCGCAAAAGGCGCGAATGCAATTGCGCTGCTGTTCTCCAGTAGCTTTCTCTGCGTCTCTGCACCAGCAGCATACTCGAGCAGGCACTGACCGCGCTTTTCCCTAAATTCTAATGTTTTTTTGAGCCTGAGCCTGACAATCTCAGGAATATCAGCATAGCCGTAGCCCAATGTCTGCCAATGGGAATGCGATAGCGTTCCGCTGCTTTTTCTTCCAAAGTTCTTATTCAGATAAACGAAATCTATCCCGTCGTTCGTGTACACCCTTCTTTCTGCCTCTAATATCGCGTCGGCAAGGTCCCTAATGTTATTTGCATTAAATTGCTCGAATCTCTGCTCGTGCTCCCTCGAATCTATTATCACAAGGCTAAAGCCGTAATAGGAAAATCTTTCGAATATGTCATTGCTTTCGTGAGCTTGCACAGCGCTGCAGTCCAATTGCGGATACTTGTTGTAGATGACCCTGACCCTGCAAGGGTTGCCTATCTCAAAAAATGTCTTGTTAAGCTCGTATTTTTCTGGCTCAAAAGGGCAGTATTCCCTTCCCTTGTCTTCTATCGCTTCGCTGGTCACATAATCTACTGGCCTGTTTTTCCTAGAAACAGCGAAAACGGATTTCAGCCCTGTGCGATAGTCTGTCCTTATCTCTCCACGCTCGAACGGATTTACAGAAATAGGTTCTTCTTTATTCTGGTTTTTCTGCATTTCTTCAAAATCCATGTACATCAATAATATACATAAGAAATGCTTAAATACTCTTACGGTAGCTTAAGAAGCCTCAAGAGGGATTTGAACCCTCGACCTTCTGCTTACCATGCAGACGCTCTACCATGCTGAGCTACTGAGGCGGAAGCATGCAATAGCCTTTTTATATGAAATGTTATAAATCCCTATTGTTGGAAATGGACGATGAATTCAAGAAGCGAATAAAGGAATTCAGGGCTTTGAAAAAGCTAGGCCAGAACTTCCTAGTAAACGAGGATATAGCCGCATCAGAAGCGCAATACGCAATCGGGAAGCATGCGCTAGAGATAGGCCCAGGATTCGGCGTGCTTACAAGGCAGCTATGCATGGTTTCAAAAGCCGTAACTGCCGTAGAGAAAGACAAAAGGCTTTTTGAGCTGCTGTCTACGAGCCTCGAATTCAAAAATCTAAGCCTGATCCACGGGGACTTTTTCAAGCTTGCGCCTGAAAGCTTCAGCAACCCTGACATACTGGTATCGAATATACCTTACAACCTTTCAAGCAAGACGGTATCATGGCTCACAAGCAACGGCATGGAAGCGCTGCTCTGCCTTCAAAAAGAATTCGTAGAGCACATGCTGGCAGAGCCTGGGTCAAAGAAGTATTCCAGGCTAAGCGTGACCACGCAGCTTTCTTTTAAGGCATACAGGATGATGGATGTGCCAAGGAACAATTTCTATCCGGTGCCAAAAGTAGACTCCAGCATAGTCTATCTTAAGCCAGTGACGGAAAATGTGCTTGGCAAGCAGGAATTAACGGTAATAGCGCTTTTGATGGAGCACAAGAAAAAGCTGCTGCGCAATGCGCTAATTGACTCCTCAGCAGCTCTTTCCCTAAGCGATTCAAAAGCAAGGGCATTGGCAGAATCGCTAAGCCGCAAGGAGAAGCGCGTATTCACCCTTACCCCAAATGAGCTTGCGGATTCCGCATCCGAAATACTCGAAGCAATCGGCATTAGCGGATAGCATGCTTAAGCATGAAATTTTAGGGGCGCAGCACTGCCTTTGCAAGACTATATACATTTAAATAATTTATAATTGCAATATGCGTATAGTGAAACCGATGGCGTACAGTTCCGGGCGTGTATTGCAGCTTGCAGTTGCCTTTGCTGCAATCGCAATGCTTGTTGGCCTTTTCCCAAATTATGCATTCAGCGCTGCTGCAAGCGTTCAGGCGCAAAATGTGATAACCCCTGTGCCGATGGTCGCAACATTCAGCTGCCCTTCAGGCGTGGCACAGCAGAACACGTACGAGCCCTCAAGCTCTACCACGCTAACTTCTGACGTGTGTGCAAACTACGTTATAATACCGAGCGGCGTTACGCTTTCAACCAACGGCTTTGCCATATATGCAATAGACGAATTCGTCAACAACGGAGTGGTCGAAAACCTTGATGGCGGAGCAGGCGGTGCTGCATATTCTGATGCTTCTAGTGGAACAGCCCAGAATGGGAATAATGCAGGCTCTTACACATACTTGGATTATGGAGGTGATGGTGGGGCAGGAAACCATCAATCTGGGTGTTTAGGGGGTTGCTGGGGGAACGGCGGCAGTGGTGGTGGAGGTCCGAATGCATACGGGTATTATGAAGCAAACGCATTAGAGTCTGACGGTGCAAACTTTAGCGGCGGCGGCGGAGGCGGCGGTGCTTACCTCGGAGGTGGCAGCAACGGCGGCAAAGGGGGCGGCTATATCATGATATATGCGGATCGCTTTATAAACAATAATATAATAAACGCATCAGGCTCGCCAGGCGCTGGCGGTGTGCCATGGCCTGGCGCTGGCGGTGGCGGTGGCTATATAAAATTGAACATAACAACAGAAAATCCGAACTACGTGGTGCTTGGAACAATATATGCAAACGGCGGCAACGGCGGCGCGCTTTCATCTAGTAGCTATTGCGGTGGCGCTGGTGGCGGTGGCGGTGGCGTAGTAAATATAACTGTAGAGCCTGGAATACTGCGCGCAGGCAATGAAGGCGATTCGTATTCGTCAGTAACCGCATTTAACGGAACGGCAAGCCCAGAATCAAACCCCCCATGTGAAAACGGCGACCCAGGCACAGAAGGCTCTGTGATAATATCAAATTTTGCTATACAAAAGGCTTATAGCGGCTGCACCGGCGCTGGCGATTCATACAGCCAGACTGATGGCTATTGCGTTTTTGTGACAACCACCTCAATAACAACATCTGCGCAAAATGATTATGGCGGAGAGGGCTCATTGGCGACTGTAACATCGCAATCGGAAAACAGCCCGGTAACTGCAAATGAGATAGCTTATACAAACGAGAGCGCACAATGGCTTCTTACCTGCCCATTAGCCCCTAACGTGCTTAATACTACCGAGTATTTCGAAACAAACAACAACTCGTTCATAGGGGGTGACAGATGCCTGGCAAGTGATGGCTCGCTCAACACTATTTTTACAATAAACACTGTTGTTTCATGGACCGAGAACACGATAGCAAACTCAACTACTACATTCTCTGTATATGATCCTGGGATAATAACAATCCAGAATCTCGGCTTCCTTGGCCAAGCAGACTTGCCGATATCTGGGAATGCAGTAATATCGAACGCATACGATTCGCAAGCGTATCTATTCAACCAGCTGCCGACCCAGGAAGAGGCAGGCGCATGGACATGGAACATCGTATTCGCAAATTTCAGCAACTTCAAGCCTTCAAACGCCCAGCAGCTTACGCAAAGGGTCAGGGAATTCCCAAAGCCAGGCTCATCTTTTAATGACTTGAAATACGTAAATCAGTCTGACTCTTGCACTTACTACTATACGTTCAGCGAAGGCGTCAAATTTGACGGAATAAGCAATCATAACATGCCAGTGCCTGTTCAGCTCACATCATACCTGCCTACCAGGATACAGTTTCCAAATAATACCGTTGCAGAAGCCAATACTGCAAAGCCAAGCCCGCAAAATACCAACGGCGGCCCGTTGTCAGGCTGTGGAGTATACCTGTTTTATGACGGAGGGGTTTATGGCGGTGGTGAATGCAGCGCCCTTACACCATACAGCTTGAATGTTGTCACAAACAACGCAAGATTCTTTTACAATAATAATAAGGACTCAGGTGGAGGTGCAGGCTGCAATCCATTACTGCCAGCTTATGAATGCGGCGGCAACTCATATGTGTATACGACCAACGACCCTGCGTTTGTTGACGATTACTTAGTTGCGAATGCTAGCTCTAAGGATTTCGGCTTTGCGAGCAATTTCTATGTTTATGCAATACCACAGTCTGTTGTCACATTTAACAGCGTTAATTTATTGCCATACTTCCTATACAATTTCAGCACTCCTGCAACTACAAGCGATATCAATGGCAGGGCACAGTACCTGAACGAATCATTCGACATGTACAGTCCTACAAACTACTTGGATCCGAATTCCCTAGACCCATTCGCGTTGCATACAGGTTCGGGATTTTTTGCGACTGTGGATAACAGCAGTGGCAGTTATCTTGCCGAGTTTCCGCTATCCGAGGTAGAAACGCCATCCAATTCGGCTTTCGACAATCCAGACATACATTTTATATCATCCCTCAATTCTTCGCAGCAATCTGGTGCTACAAGCATAGTTGGAAGCATTGCAAATACATTATTCGGCAAGACCGTTGGCGGTTTCAAGGAGGGTTATGTGGGCTCACCTTCTTTCGTCCTCTCAGCCCCAAACGATTATGTATACATATTGAACCATACAACAAAGAACGGCTTTTTTACAAGCACAACCGATTCAATATTATTTACGACAAGGTTCATACCTGCAGGTTATTACAATCTTACCAATCTACAGCCAAACTTTGTTACAAATACCCTGTATACATCTAACGATGTTTGGGATAATGCATGGAAAACATATTGGTCAGCAGCCTTGATAGAGCAGTCGCAGAACTTCTACGTCACAAACGTCACTCCAATTACGTCTTCCACAAGCAAGGTGTGCTTCTCATGGTCATTCCATTGCATAATAGACAAGGGTGCTGCAGCCGTCCAGAAATTCATACCTACCTCAATGGCTACAGATTATGCAGATGACAAGTTCCTGGCCGGCGTTGATACAGGCCTCAACAACAAGCTTGAGCTCGTAGCATCATTTTCAAATGGTACGTATGTAACTGCCGAGGAGACTTCAGATGCGGGCTTCCCGTTGCCGCAATACCTTGCTTCTACTGCAGGCGGGCAATTCTTGTACCTGTCAAACAACACATACCCAAACATACCGATGTTTTCATCAAATACCCTTCAGTATGTAAGGAATATAAGCCTCTCTTACTCAAATGTGTCGTACGGCCTAAACATAACATCGTACTTGGCGCACGGCGGCCCATTCGGCAGCAGCCAGATAGCGCAGGCTTATGCAAATCAGGCCAATGTAATGGATACAAATTCAAACCACCATCCGATTGCAATATTCGACTATGGCGACCTGCTGTATGTGGTAGACAACTGGACATTCACAGTTAACGGCTTCACATCCAGCATATGGATGCTCCGGGTATTCTTCCCGAATGGCACGCAGGTTGAAATAGACCCGGCGGCATACGATGACATGATCCTAAACTCTAGTCTGGGCTCCAGCATAAATTACAACGTTGGAAGTTCAAGCGCAGCTTTGTCAAACCCGCCGTATGGATGGCCCATTTCAGCTAACATATCCATCGGCAACGGCAAATACGTTTCTTACTGCATACAGTCATGCACATATGGCCCGAGCGACGGCATAAGCTACAAGGGCTACTACCCGATAGGGCCTCTCATAAACAGCCATGGCCTTTCCGGCCCTGAAAACCAGACTGGCTTCTATATGGACTACAATGGCACTGTTTATATGGTGTCGCACGATCTTCAGCTGAGCCCTTCATTCAGCTCTTTTGGATTTGCAGGCTGCACACTGTTTGCCTTTGCTGCAGGCGACTGCCAAGGGGTGTACACAGAATTCCTGCGCTTTAGGCCTGACATAATAAACTATACAAAAATATCGCTTGGAGCATATGCACCATACAGCTGCTTGCTAAATGTAACCCCAGATAAGCAGAATTCCTGCACAAACAACAATTATATATCGGAAATATATCCGCCGTTTGCTGCAGCGCCAAGCTCGTCCAAGTTTGTCTTCGGCGAAGGTGCAGCCGCTACATATTACGATGCAGATATACTGGCACAGTCCCTGTTTCCAAACGGCGCCGGGGCCTATACAAGCAATAGCTATGTGAGCTCGCAGACCTCCAGCCAGGAGTCTAACACACTTGGCACCAGCGGTACATTCAATTCCATAACGGGCAATACAATACTGCCGTCGGCGCTTTCCAAGCTCACGAACGAGGCGCTATTTACAAATCTTACTACATCTCTAGGAGGCTACGCCCTGCTTCCTTACAATGTAACCTATTCCATATCTAAGTCATGGACGCTCATACGCTCCAACCCGTCAAGCTGCTCCAATCCATTCCCTGCTTCAAATACTATTGTATATAACGGCATATCAGCGTTTCAAATAAATGTTACAACGCCTTCAAATTCAGTTATACCTATAGACGGCGGCCCCACATATCTGGATTACCTGCAGCAAAAAAATACATATTACAATGCAAATCTGTCTGACGCAGATCTCATATTGCCTCCAAGCATCGGCTATTACATATTCACGAACCGCCTATTCGGTCAGATAAACATAAACCAATCAGTGAACAACAGCATCGAGAGACTCGTCCCGCTGATAATAAACGCGACGAGGCTCTACAATTATAAGCTAAATACTGTGGAGCAAAGCGTCAGCAACCCCAATTTCAAAAACCCGCCATTTACATATAACGGCTTTGCAATAGAGCAGATAGCCACCGCAAACGCATTGGCATTGCCGATTTACGGATCAAATATGATAACAACAAGCAATGTATTCACAGGCAACAATCTATTGAGCTATTCAAATGCAACTGTAGAAAGCTATACAAACATACTGCAGCAGTACAGCTTCTTTAAGTATCTTGACACAATCGGGCTGACGCTGTTCAATGACCCTCAAGCCTTGGGCTACAACAGGCTCCTGTACGACTTCCAGGATGCGTTCAACAACACAATCTATGCGCCTGTAGACGTTGACCTTGCAAACACTACAATAATAGACCTCGCTGTCAATCCGATAATCAACGCACTCAATCCGAACGAAACGACATTGCAGGTAAACGGGACTGCAGGCTATTACACGGGCTTGTACACGCAGACGTATTCCCCGCTGCCTGCGGGCTCAGACATATACCTTTACTACGATACCCAATTTAATTATTTCAATAAGACTTACCAGCCAGGCACAACCATAAGCGAAGAAGAAAAATATTACGAATATGACCAAAATTGCGCGTTTGGAATAAATCCAGGGGAGAACTGCACACTCGCAAATCCATTGAGCGAATATATACAGGGCCCAATAGGCGCCAGCGAGGCAAACACGATAACCTTCCACACCCAGTATAATTCAAGCGGCGATTGCGCCCTGCCTCCAAAGCAGAGCCTGCTGAATGTATCAGTGCCGATAAACTGCAATATTTACGGCTACAACGGCCTGCCTGCTGTAGTGCCGCCAGGCTATGAGGCCGCCAACGAGATAACAAGCTATTGGAGATACTGCCAGCCAGACTTCCTCAACGGAAGCGGTTCCCTTACATCCCAGCTTGGCCTCGCGGCGATAGTAACTACAAATGCTAACGGAGCATTTTCTACAAATACAATAAATGTGTGCGGCACAGGGGCTGCCACGCTCAAGGCTGCATATTTCGGCGGCCCGTATCCTGAGCCACAGATATATAACCAGTATCCCATAACCGGCTCGGTATTGAGCCTTTCAGTCCCCTCATCTACATATGACGCGTACATAAGTGCCATCCACTCATGCGAAGCTTTCGGGCTCCCTGAAAGCTATTGTGAAGAATTCTACGGCCCGCTGTATGGCATACCCTCTCCTATAAAAACATTCGAGTATAATTATACGAATGCGCCAAACCTGACTGCCGTATCGTTCGACACAGGCAGCTACTTCCTTAGCTTTGGAGACATAAGCCTTGTAATAACCGCACTGGCAATAGCCGGCATAATGGCATACATGTATTTCAGCCCAAAAGCTTACCGCAGCAAAAGAAAAAGGGCCAACAAATAGGTATTTATATTAAAAACGCTAATATAATACTGGAGAGTATGTTTGGGTTGATACCTATACTTCTTAGCTTCAATGTCATACTCGCATTAGTCCCAGTAATACTTGTTTTGATACTAATAGCAGCTGCAGCTGGCCTCACCAGAGGCTCTGACATATTCGCTTTGCTCGGCCTTGGCGCAATAATGGGTTTTGCTAAAGCCGGCGGCGGCGGCGCAGGCAAAGGCATGAAAAAGCTGCGATATGGCGCAAACGTTATACAAAGGGGCAAGGCAGCCTCAAAGGCCAGTGACACAGGGGTTCCTGGCAGGCTGAAGAACATACATAAAGCAGTCAAGAACAGGAACAGCGAGAATGCATTAACGCATAGGGAAAAGCTAATAAATGACAGGATTAATAAAGCCGAAGCAAAGGCTCAAAAGTACAGGACAAAGGCCCAAAAGCCAGGTCTGCTGGCAGCGCAGAAGCAAAGATATGTGCGAAAAGCAAATAGCTATGATCAAAAAGCCAAAAAATCGATGGGAAAGTTAAAAAGGGTCCATGAGATGCAGTCCTCAGAACAGCTGCAAAACGCAGCAATACTTACAAACGCTCCTGAAGCTGCTGCGATACTTGGCATATCTGCTGGCGCAGCAGGTGCAGCAGGAATTGCAGGAAGGAAGTCCAGTGGCGGTTCTGGAGGCAGCGCAACGCCAGGCGGCCAGGGCGGTGGAGTAAAGCTGAGCACAGCTTCGCCGCGGAAAGTGCGCAAAATCAATAAAATAAATACTAAAGTAGGCAAAAAAGTAAATGAATACAATAATTTGGGCCAGCAAATAGACCAATTAACTAAGAATTACGGCCAAAAGTTTGGAAAACCCCTTGAAGAAGCTACTGTAAAGCGCAGGGTTGCAGGCATAAACGAGGCTGGAGGCTTATTTGTAGGCAGTATATTCGGTGGTAAAGCAATCAAGAAAAAGATAAATGAAAGCCGCAAGACGCTTGAAGGTAAAGTCAAGGACGCAGATTCGAAGATTGCCAAAGAGAAAGCGGACATAAACAGAAAGCTAAAGGAGCTGGACGATTCGTTGCAACGCGTTAAGATACAAGACCCTGCTAAAGCATTTGCTCTAGCTAATGAAATAAACAGGCAAAAGAAGGTACTCAGAAATGAATCTTCCAAGCGCATTGCAGAACTTAGCAAAGAAAAGGATGTTGCTGTAAAAAATCTCAAAGCATTCAACACTTCAGTTCCTGTATTTTCGCAGAAATATGGTGAATTTAAAGAGAACAATAGGCTTTATGGAAGAAATGCCCTTCTTGTCGGTTCAGTGCAGGGCGATAAGGCCAATGCAAATGTTCCAGGCAGTGCGCCGCAGCAGTCAATTTTAAAGACTGTGGCTTTCGGGACACCGCGAAAAGCACGTGAAAACACCATGGCTATTGGGGTGCCAGTTTTACCTGCAGTGCTTAAGCCTATAGGCCAGCACTTTACATCACATAAGCTTGTAAAGGAATCTGGTGAAACAAGGGCGCAATTCAAGGAAAGGAAAAAGATGGTAAGGCAAATAGAGAAAGTAGGAAGACAGCAGGAAAATGTAAAGTCTGAACTTGCCAAGCAGGTGCAAAAGTACCCAAAAAGCAAGGGAGGGGTGATACCGCCTTCAAATCCACCAGGTTCTGGTGGCCCGGCCGCAGGCGGAGGCGCAGCTAATGCAGCACCTGTAGGCGCCGCAGCAGCAGCTGCAGCAGCAGGCTCGGCCCAAACAATAATATCCTCTTCAAAGCCCTCGACGTCAACATCTTCAAAGCCTTCAATGTCCTCATCTTCAAATCCAAAAATAATATCCTCTTCAAAGCCTTCTGCATCTCCATCTCCTAAACCATCAACATCCTCTTCAAAGCCCTCGACGTCAACATCTTCAAAGCCTTCGACATCAACATCTTCAGAACCATCAATGTCCTCATCTTCAAAGCCTTCAATGTCCTCATCTTCAAAGCCTTCTGCATCTCCATCTCCTAAACCATCAACATCCTCTTCAAAGCCCTCGACGTCAACATCTTCAAAGCCTTCGACATCAACATCTTCAGAACCATCAATGTCCTCATCTTCAAAGCCTTCAATGTCCTCATCTTCAAAGCCTTCTGCATCTCCATCTCCTAAACCATCAACATCCTCTTCAAAGCCCTCGACGTCAACATCTTCAAAGCCTTCGACATCAACATCTTCAGAACCATCAATGTCCTCATCTTCAAAGCCTTCAATGTCCTCATCTTCAAAGCCTTCTGCATCTCCATCTCCTAAACCATCAACATCCTCTTCAAAGCCTTCAATGACATCACAAAGTGGCGAAGGGGCAGGTTATGCTACTGGATCAGGTCCATGGTCTAAAACAGACAATACCTCTAGCAAAGGAGAGGGAAGCGGTAAAGAAAATGAAAAGGCCCAGGGTAATAATAGCGAAGGAACTACTGGAAAGCAAAATAATGATAACAAAGGAAGTAATACTTCACATGAGAATAAAGAAGCAAAAGAAAAGCAAGAAGGGGAAAGCGAAGGAAGTAACACTTCGCAGAAGAATAAACAGGCAAAAGAAAAGCAAGAAGGGGAAAAAGCTACTAGCGAGAAAGACAAAAGGGAGGAGAGGAATAAAAGGATGGCAGACCTTGAAGAGAAGCAGGAAGAGCTTAAGAAGTCTAAAAGTGAAGAGGAGGAAAAGAAAAGCAAAGAGGACGAAGATGAGGCCGAAAAAGAAAAGCAGCAAAAGGAAGAGGATGAAAAAGCACGCGATGAAGAGAAAAACTCAGATAAAGAAAAGCAGAAATATTCCGAGCAGGAAAAAGAAGGAAGCGAAAACGAGGACCAAGCAGAGCAATAGCCTGATCACATTTTCGGATTTACCTATTTAATCAAATGCTTCTATGAATAGAGATTTATTATACTGCCAGCTATCTTTGCGCCTGCGCTCATCTCTGGCATTATGCATTTGTATACTCCGCTCCTGTTGAGCTTTGGTATATTTTCTTGGTGCGCCACCCTTGTTATGAGTTTTATTGCGTGATTTGCAGATTTTGCTGAAACTGCCATAAGGCCATTGCTTATATCATCGTCACTGCATGCAATTGCATAGGCTGCCGCTTCAATCCCTGCGTTATGCAGCACCTCTTTTGAATCAAGATTTCCAATTATGCCAAAAGCGCCTAGCTCTATCACCCTATCTAGCTCATTTTTGTTTTTCACTATAAAAACGGTCGGTATTCCTTTTTCAGCGAGCCCTTTGTAAAGCGTGGTACTGAAGCCGTTATAAGGCGCGACGATCGCATGCCCTTTCAGCCTTCTTACTTTGGCCTTCATGTACCTCTCCTTCAGGCCGAGCCCCTTTATAAAGTCGAAGAAAATGCTCGCTATCCACACAGCAAGCATTGCAAATACAATAACGTCAATTATGTTGGCAAGTATGAGCAAAGGAGTTTCAGCAACGCCTATTGGGAGCTTGAAATATTCTATGTCAAATGCGAGGAGCATATTCCATGCAACTGCTACGCCTAAGCCAATGCCAGCAGCAACAGTAAGCCCTACGGCGACTATGAAAAGCGCGATTGAAACGTAAACTATCACCAAGAGCCTTTCGTCGACCATGCTATCTGCCAAAACCAAACGTTTCGCTTATCCTGTCGCCCAAATCCAACCCGGCCAGTATCTCAGGCACAACGCAAAGCGTCACTCCAGCCCTATGCATTTTTGTTATGCTCTGCTCAGATCTTGCCCTAGTTATTATATTTAATTTCGGATTTAGGTAGTGGGCAGTTACCGTACCAAGAAGGTTCTCGAAATCGTTCTCAGTTGTAAACACTATCGACTTCGCATTTCCTACAGAACATTTTTTAAGTATGTTTGCATCTGTAAAATCCCCCCTGATCGAGGTATAGCCCATGCTGTGCAGGATGTCTATCTTTGCTTGGTCCTTGTCTATCACAATAAAGCTCTTTTTTTTGCTCTTTAGCTTTGTGCATAGGTCTTCGGCCAAACTGTTGTACCCGCACACTATTATTCCGTTCTTCATCTTCTTTATATTCGCTATGTTAAGCCTTTCGAAGATATCTATTGAAGTTATAAGCTCTACAACGCCAGCAAGTATGAAACCTATAGCTACGATCTTTATAACGCCGTCAAACATCAAAATTGTAAATGACGAATAGAAGGGCGCTGCGAGCACCGTGCTGTAATAGCCAATGGTCGGATTCAGTTTCACTCCATTTATGTCAAATAGCGCAGAAAGCGTAAAATACGAGGAATCGTATATATTGTGTACGCTCGAATTGACATAAATTGTGGTAATAATCCCGGAGGCCAATACTATTGCTACCAAAACTGTAATGTACTCCAATGGCATATCTATTTTGGTATTGCCAACGCTCATGCAATCCACTACTTTGTAAGCTCCGACAATATCTCGTCGCTGGCGCTATTCTGCGGCATTACTATGTAATCTGCGCCTGCCTCTAACATTTTTTCCCTGACCAGATTGTCGCTAGCGCGCGTAG
This sequence comes from Candidatus Marsarchaeota archaeon, assembly GCA_023485295.1. Taxonomy (NCBI): domain Archaea; kingdom Thermoproteati; phylum Thermoproteota; species Candidatus Martarchaeota archaeon. The sequence continues at coordinate 107,892 of JAMCZQ010000002.1, forward strand.
CTATAAATATGCTCTTGTTAAGGTCCCTGGCAGTGAGTACCGTGAAAAGGTTTTTGGCGTCATTGTCCATGGCAATCGCTATGGCCCTCGCAGATGCTATTTCTGCGTTTTTCAACGCATGCGACGTCGTGGCGTCGCCTTCTATGACGGAATAGCCTTTTTCCCTGGCGTGTTCAGCCGTATCGTGGTTGCTTTCAACTATAACAAATCGTATTCCATGCTCGGCAAGTATCTCAACTATGTGTTGCCCGACAATGCCATAGCCGCAAACTATCGTATGACCTGAAAGCGATTCCAAAAACAACACCTGCGCTTTAAAAATGCAAATTCAAATTTAAATAATAATGTGTTGTGCACTGCACGCTTTTTAAACCGGCATTGTAAAGTCAAATCCGCAAGGGCAACGCAGTTTTACAGATGCAAGTCCCAAATCACGCCATAGCAGGGCCATAGCGCTCAAAATAAGCATTAAAGAAATATGATTAGCTCCAGCCAGATTCGAACTGGCGTTTACGGCTCCAGAGGCCGCCGTCCTTTTACGGTTGCGATTGCAATGTCCACTAGACGATGGAGCTAATGTGCTAATATATGTAAGTATGCATTTTAATATTTTACCCATCTAATACTGCTTATGAGCGTTAGGGAGAACATTCCACGCAAGGAGGAACTTAAGCAGATAGCCATAGCAGACCTTGTGCTTACTTTCGCATTTGCACTGGCACTGAGCGGCGGCTTGTTCGGCATATCAAGCACCCGCTTCATACTCATAATTCCAATAGCGTTCGTCGCTGTCACGCTGAGCTTCGTGCTTCATGAGCTCATGCACAAATACGTTGCACAGCATTACGGCGCGATAGCCGCGTTCCGCACATCGCGCATGGGCCTTATCATAACCTTGGGGACGAGCCTTTTTGGGTTTCTGTTCGGCATACCAGGGGCCACAGTCATATACACCAGCTCATTTTCAAAGAGGCAGAACGGCTTAACATCCCTTGCAGGCCCTCTCACCAACTTTGCAGTGTTCGCCGTATTTTTCATAATATACCTGATGGTAAACCATGCAACGTACATAGGCCTGCTTGCAGAATTCGTAATGTTCATAAGCATACTGCTTGCGTTCTTCAACATGCTTCCCATAATGCCGCTTGATGGGGCCAAGGTGCTGTACTGGAACAGGCAGGTGTACGGTGCATCGCTAGGCGCAATATTGGTGCTGATGGGCATAGCCTACTACGCACTTTTCCAAAGCATCGCAGGTCTTATAATAGAGATATTCTTCATGCTTTTCATAGCGGTGTTCTTCTCCATGTTCTACAGGAATGTGCTGTAAGGTCTTTTTACCGTATACCCGTCATATTGAAGCTGCATGCATGCACTTATAAAGGTATTTAAGCCTAAGCGGCAAATATAAAATAAGGTGCACTGAGGAATGGAGCAACAAGGCAAACCCGAAGCAAAAACGACCATAGATACTATGCTCGAGCTTATACGCTCTAAGGGGAGGATTGACTTGAACAGCGTTGCATCCGCCTTGGGCATAGCCCCTAGCGTAGTGGAAGGCTGGGCCAAGGTCCTGGAATCAGGCAACTTGGTAAAGCTCAGCTATGAAGTAGGCAAAATGTTCATAACGCCCATGGAGCTCACAAAGGAGCAGCTGCAGGCTACGGAATCAAAGGTCGAGCAGCAAAAATTTATACTTGACGAAGAAGTCGATGCGGAAATGCTTAACCTGGACAAGCTTGCCCAGACGTTGAAAACGCTTTCCACAAATATTATGCAGGCAGACCAGAGCGTATCAAAGGAATCGCCAGACGTGGAAAAGAAGATCTCCGAATTGACGAAGCTGTATTCGGAGGCAAAGGCATACAACGCCAATATAGAAAAGGTCAAAAAATCTGTCGCTGATGATTACGATGCAATGGAGAAGAAATTCGCCGCAGTGTCAGAAAAAATGCAGAAGATAGAAAGCGAGCAGTCAAAGCTTGACTCTGCGAAGATTCCAGGGATAACGCAAACGATTAGTGATGCAAAGTCGGCAATCCAGGAACTGGATACGATGCGCAAGAACATTAATTCAACCATAGAGGACATGAAAAAGAACATCGAAGAGCAGATAAAGCAGGAGAACAGAAGGCTGGATGCGGTTATAAAGCAATCGCACGAGCAGGTGGACCTGCAGGCTAAGGAGCTTGAAAAGCATGCGGCAGAATACAAGGGCATAATAAAGGAGATGCAGGATCTGCACAACGAGGAGGAGCAAATGTCGAAAAAGCTCAATCAGGCCCATGCAGAGTTCAACAACAACTTTTCCAAATTCAAAGAGTCGATAAACAAGCTTGATGGCGAATTCGCGCCGAAATATAACGAGGTGATGGAAAAGGTAAACCAGCTCCTTTCCGGATTCGGGAATTTTGGCGACATTATGAAAGATCTCGCAGATGTCAAGGCTTCAATATCCGAGACCGAGCCAAGCATAAACAAATACAAGCAGGAGCTGCAGAAGATAAAGGATGAGCTTACTGCAATCAATACGATGAAGAACATAAGCCCTACGAAAAAGGATGAAATGCTGAGCAAACTGGATGAAAGGAACAAAAACGTCAAAAAAAGCATTCTTGATGACAAGACGAAACTTTCAGCTTCCCTCAAGCGCGTGAGGACCAGGTTTGAGCACCCGCCTGAGAATAAGGATGATAATAGCCAGAAGTGATGTGTGAATGGCCGAGGAAAATAAGCAGGAAACCGACAAGCCGCAAGCGCAAAACGGGAATGTTGCAGCTGCGCAGGCCCAGGCCAATGCTGGTCATAAGGCAGAAGCAGACCAGGAAAATGTGCTAGAGCACTATATGCTCAACGCGCATGGCATGGTAATCGATGTAACAATAAAATCCAGCGCTGCAGAGTTCGTGCCAATCTACTACGTTTCGTTCCAGGGGGTCAGCGAAGCCACGAGGCTGCTGCTGATGTCTTTCAGGCGCGAGCTGATAACCATGGTTCCGATAGACCCTACAAAGGTAGAGGTCGAGTCTTATGTGGAGGAACTGAACAAGAGGTATGTGCAGGCTAGCAACATACTAATAGACAGGTATCTGCCCAGTACCGATGCAGAGACAAAGAGCGTGCTTACTGCTTACATATTGAACATGATGCTCGGCCTGGGCGACTTGGAAGTGCCGCTTTCCGATGAAAACCTGGAAGAAATAGCCGTAAACGGGTCGCGCTCGCCGATATGGGTATTCCACAAGAGGATAGGCTGGTGCAAAACGAACATAAAGCCACAGAATGAGGATGCCATATACGACCAAGCAGAGCAAATAGGGAGGAGGGTCGGCAGGGAACTCAACAACCTTGCGCCGCTGATGGACGCAGAGCTGGTAGACGGCTCCAGGGTAAACGCCACTCTTTACCCCATATCGCAGGTTGGCAACACAATAACTATTAGGAAATTTGCAAAGAACCCGTGGACAATGCCTGCACTGGTAAAGGCAGGAAGCCTTACGCCGGAAATCGCCGGCCTGCTCTGGCTCTGCATACAGAACGAAATAAGCATACTGATATCAGGGGGAACTGCAAGCGGGAAAACCAGCTTCCTCAATGCCGCTAGCATATTCTTCCCGCCGACAAGGAGAATCATTTCCGTAGAAGAGACTAGGGAGCTTGCGCTGCCTGACACTATGCAGTGGGTATCAATGATATCAAGGCAGCCAAATCCAGAAGGCAAGGGAGAAGTTACACTGTACGATCTTATGGTCAATGCACTGCGACAGAGGCCAGATATAATGCTTGTAGGAGAAGTCAGGACTGGCAAGGACGCCGAAACCTTGTTCGAGGCCATACATACTGGCCACTCAGTCTATGCCACAGTGCACGCAGACAACGCTCAGGATACTATAGTCAGGATGACAAACCCTCCAATTGCGACGCCTAAGATACAGATGAATGCTTTGGGTGCAATCGTAAGCCTCTTTAGGCACAGGAGCAAGGGCATAAGGCGAACGCTGGAATTTGCAGAAATGCTTAGGACCGGAGACGCAAACGTGCTTTATAGGTGGAATATGAGGGATGATACGTTCGCCCAGATAAGCGACATGACCAACCTCGCAGAAACAATGTCGCTCTACGGCGGATTGACTAAAAGCGAGATAGCGGAAGATATAAAAACAAAGGCTAAGATAATACGTTGGATGATAAAATATAACGTCACTGACATAAACAATGCCGGCTTTCTGGTAAGCAATTATTACAGGAACAAGGATAGGGTAATAGATGTTGTCAATAACGACGTTGCATATTCGAAGGAGTTGTTTTAATGGCTGAAGCAGATGATGAGAATGCAAGCGAATACAAACGCATGCTTGCGCTTATAGACAGCATAGAGAATGACGCGCAGAAGTATCCGCAAGCCACGATAGACCTAACGAGCCTTTTCAATACTGCCCCACAAGAAGAGCATAAGCACACATACATAGACCTGCTCAATCTCATAGATTCGATAGAGACTGGCCGCGAGGGCCAGAGGGTCCGTGTGCAAAAGACCGCCCCGATTGAACCATCGGAGCTGATATCTTCTGGTCCGTCTATAAGCAAGGTCACCAACCAAGCGCCCCAGCCGCAGCAGGGCAAGTTTGAAGTGCCTCAGCCCCAGCCGCAGAAAAAGCTGAAGATAAAGATAAAATATAACGAAAATGACCTTGTTCTTCCAAAGCTCTCCATAGCCGACCAAATATCAGAGCTGGAGCGCATAATAGAGGGATTGAAGGAGCACGTTTTCGATGAAGGCCACATGGAGGTGGTAATGCAGGAGGTATACGGCTTAAGCGCACACATAGACAAATCGTCAAAAGACCTGAGGAAGAGGCGCATAACCCTGAATGAGACTGAGCAGTCCATGTGGAACATGAGGAACCAGAGGCTTCAGGAAGCCATGAACTTGATTGCAGCAGGCACAGGTGCAAGTTGATGTTTGGAGGCAAAAAACCAAGGGTTATAAACGTAGACGGGAAGGATGTAGTGCTGCAGCCGAAGCCAGGCATTGGCTCAAAGCTCTTCTCATCGCAGCCGAATTCCGATGCGCAGGCCCAGGCCGTGCCTTCTCCCCAGCCGCAGTCACAGCCACAGCCGCAATTTCAGATTCCTCAGCAGCCCAAGCCCGCGCCAAAATTCACAGCCGCGCAGAGGCCAGGCAGATGGCACTTATTCGTGGAAAGCATTGGGGCCAAGCAAAAAGGCCTTGAAGAGGCCCTCAGGGAGCAAGGGGTCAAAGGCACGCTTTATTCGTTCGTGCAGCGCATGATCATAGCTGCAATGATGATAGGCGTTGTATTGGGGATAACATTCTTCGTGCTGTTCACCCATCTGCATGTCGCGCTTCCTGCAGCTGTAATTCTCGCGGTGCTGATAGGCTTTATGGTCTTCTACTTCGGCATGAACGCATTCATGAGTTTTCCGAAACACAAGGGCAAGAAAAACGCCAAGGGCGTCGAGCGCGATATACTGTTTGCAGCAAGGGACATGATAATAGCGCTCAGGTCAGGAATGCCGCTTTTCAATACCCTTGTTTCGGTGAGCACAGGCTACGGCGACGCGAGCAGGGAATTCCAAAAAGTGGTAGAGAGGGTACAGCTCGGCATGCCGCTGGAATCTGCAATAGACCAGACGATAGCGGAATCGAAGAGCGACTCGTTTCGCAGGCTTATGCTGCAGGCATCAGTGAGCATAAAGGCAGGCGGAGATACCGTAACCGCATTGCAAAGCGTCATAGACCAGCTCTCGCAGGAGCGCGTCATAGAAATAAGAAGGTATGGCCAGAGGCTGAATGCCATAGCCATGTTCTACATGCTGTTCGGAGTAATACTGCCAAGCATGGGCATAGCAGTCGTGACCATACTCACGACGTTCATAGCGCTTTTCACAGTTACCCCGCAGCTGCTCGAGGCTGGGCTTGTAGGGATATTATTCTTGCAGATAGTCTTCCTGCAGATGATACGCGGCTCTAGGCCGTCGTTCTCAACGTGATCCAATGGCGAAGCTTAACATAAATTTTGAAAGGCTCGTTTCCAGAAGCGTAGCACGATTCCTTTCAAAGACACTGGACCTTTCAGGATCGAAGATGAGCGTCAATTCACTGCTCGAAAAGATGATAATAGGCGGCTTCGGCCTATTGGCTATAGTGGCATTCGCCCTGTTCTTTATACTTCACCTGAACATACTAATCGACCTTGGTGCAGGAATAGGGTCTGCAGTGGTATTCGTATTTGTCATATACATGCTGCTCAACTACAAGATAGACCAAAGGAAGACTTTCGTTGAGGGAATATTGCCTGACTATTTCCAGCTTGCTTCTGCAAATCTGAAAAGCGGCATAGCGCTCGACAGGGCAATGCTAATGGCTGCAAGGCCTGAATTCAAGTACTTCTCGGCGGACGTGCAGGAGATGAACAGGAACATATTCGGCGGCGAGACATTCGAGAACGCGCTACGGGCACTTGCAAGCAAGTACAAATCAAACAACCTTGAGCACGCAGTAAGGATGATGATAGAGGCGCAAAAATTCGGCGGGGCAATGGCGGATCTTCTGGACCAGCTTTCTAAGGACATGCGCAGCCAGCAGATGCTGCAGAAGGAGGTCTCAGGGCAGCTTCTTATGTACAGCCTTTTCATAGCATTTGCAGGGCTTATAGCTGCACCTGTGCTTTACGGCCTTACAAGCCAGATGATAATAATAACCGATACAGTATGGAAAGGCATATTGGCATCGAACCCAGGCGGCCTGCCTACGACAGGCGTTTCGTTCTTGAAACCCAGCCCTCCTAAAATAAGCCCTACAACATACCATAATTTTGCCATAGCGGCAATCGTCGTAATAACCGGCTTCGCATCGATAATAATGTCTACTATATCATCCGGAAGCTCGGTAAAGGGCATAAGGCTGTTGCCGCTGTTTATACTAGTAGGGCTGGGCATATACCTAGTGGTGGGATCAGTAATAGCCTCGCTTTTCAGCAGTTTTGGCAGCCTCTAAAAGCAGTTGAGAGCTTCGTATGCCAAAGCAGTGAACGCAGGCATGTATCTGCATTATGCGGTTTCATTGCCAATCATCCTGGCACGTATTCGACTCCGCAGCTCCCATAGTCGAAGTGATTATTCGTGCATATGAATCCCGGGGCACTATACATTATCGCATAATCGCTGTAATTTGCAAGATTCACAGTCTCGTTCTGCATGCCTGCATTGCCAGCGCCAAGCGGCAAGTACTCTGCTGGCGCAAGGCCGAAAACGCTGTTGTTCATATACAGTTGTGCAGCCTGTGCGCTTGATACATAGCTTTTGTAAATCTGAAGGTCCTCAATGGTGCCGTTGAGCGTCCCGCTGCTTATCGTAGTGGTCCAATATGGGAACTGCCCTGGCGCTGTGTAGGTTATCCCTGAAGGGCTTCCAATCTCGCTTCCGTTGACATAGAACGCAGCCTCGTTGTTTACTGCGCTATAAGACGCTATAAAATTGTACCATCCTGGGTGCGAGAGCGTTACGTTTGATGCAGGTCCTATGACTTTCATCCCCTGCTCCCTTATCAGTGCTTCGGTCCCGCTGTTTCCAGACACTGCAACTAAAGGCCCGCTGTAACCAGGAGCTATGTAAGCCCATACGGAAGCGGTTATATTGTTTTTGTATCCGAAGTAGCTTCCTATATGCGCGAGCGCGTATGCTATGCCGTTCAGATGCAGTGCATCAGGCATCATGCCGTATTCCATGCCTAGGGATCCGCTCATATTTGCGTAACCTATGTTTGCGTTCTCCAGCGGCAATCCTGAAACAAACAGCCGCTGCCCAGTAGAATTGCACAAGACTGTGTTATAGCATCCAAACACGCCCTCTATGGGGCTTGTCGATAATGGCAGTTCCATCGGCTCGTAATTTAAGCCATAGCTTGCGCCGTTGTTGCCATTGCCGCTGTAGTCATTGGCATTTCCGTCCAGCGGATAAAAGCCATAAAGTTCTGACACATTCAGAGGTCCGCCATGCAGCCCTTCCCTGTAAAGTGCAGTAAGTTCGCCCTGCGACAGCTGCGTGCCGTAGAACTGCAGGTTGCCCATCAGCCCTGAGAAATATGCAGATTTCGGTGAGAAGAGCCCAACGTCTATTGAATTTGAACCCTCAAGCGTTCCTGTAAAAGCCGCGCTGAACTGTTTCATTCCGTCTATGTACAAGCTGTAGCTGCCTGATCCTTGGTTGGCTTCAGCTGCGATTTGATACCATCTGTCTGGCAGCAGGCATTCCGCTCCGGTGCTTCCCTGCCATGCCCCTATGGTATTAGTGACGCCAGCTTCCACATTGCAGTCTCCTTTGAAAAATACCGCGATTGTGCCGTTGTTGGAATTGGAAGTGAAAGAAAATATGCCCTCATCGGTTGACGGGACATTATTGAGGTAGATCCATCCGGTCATTGTTATGTCGCTCCCGTTTGCCACAGAGATCGGGAGCGTAATCATACTGTCTGTGCCGTTGAAGAATGCTGTCTTCGACACAAAGTTTTGCATCTGCTGGCCTGTAGGATTAACATAATAATTCTGTATGTTGGAATATCCCACTCCTGTAGAGGTGCCATTGTTATTCATTCCGCTATAGTCCTTGGAATTTGTATACAGTGGAAACCATTCTACTAGCCTCGACCTGCTTGCCGGAATCGCATCTATGCCCTGCAGATACAACGATCCTACTTGTGCGCTTGAAAGCGTCGAATTGTATATCTGTACATTGGCCATGCTGCCATTATAAGGGCCTATGCCGAGGGCAGCCTGTCCAAGCGCCAGGTCATCTAAGGAATAAGGCCCTGCAGGTATGCTGTTTACAGTGTATGGCGGCTCGCCATTTGCGTAAATAGTGGCTATTCCGTTGGAAACCGCAACTGCCAAAAAGCTCCATGTGCTATTGCCTATTCCATACGCATGGTATGTGCTTGCGCCTATCCCTACCTCTTCATCACCAGAGTCTGCCTTTGCATTCTGCCCGAAGCCGCTGTTCAGCAGCAGTTCAAATGGATTTGTGCCCTGTGTGTTTATCAGCGAATAGCCATCAGTGCTGGTAATCTTTGCAAGGCTCTGCGGCCTTACCCAGAGCGCTACGGTAAAATTGTCAGTGCTCAAGCTCAGCGGCGTTATTATATTTCCAGAGCCGCTGAAATACGCCACCTGCCTGGCCTCTGCACCGAATGTGAATATTCCATTCCTGGATCTCTTATAAGGCTCACCTTGGGCCCTCTGGAAGAACGATGCAGCATACGGTGACGCATAGTAAAAGCCGCTTTCTGCAGCGCTTTGTATTTTCGAAGTGTTGAGCAGCTCTAAAGCCGGCCCGTCAATGAGCAGCCTTGGAGATGTGTTCAGGTACTGCATTATTGTGCTATTCGAGTACACAAGGTACGGCCTGAGAGGCGTAGAAGAATTCGATATGTTGGTCACAAGCCCCGCCATGCCGCATACATACTGGCCAATGTACTCTGCATTGGGGGTAGCAAGTATGAAGTTGCCGTTCCTGTAATTCGAGGATATATCGGTGCATGTAGGCTCGCCCTTTACATACACCACAGTGCCATATGCAAACATGAGCGGCCCGGTAGAGCCGCGTTCCGCAGATATGTTTCCAACTATCGTTGCGTTTGGCAGCACTGCCCCTTGCAGCGAAGAGTTGAATCCCTGCTCTGCAGCTATCAGTGATGGCATCGAGCTCAGCACTATGGTCGCATTTGTATCTATCGGGTAATCAAGGGTTATGCCGCTGCTCGTATTCAATGCCGCAAACCCGCGAACGTCGGCCCCGATTGCAAAAGGCGATGCCATCTTTACCGACAGCGTTATGTTGCTGAGATTCGCAGTAAAGCCCTCGGTTAGCGCCTCAAGCCTGAATTCGCTTATAGACTTCTCAAGGCTTGAATTGAAATAGCTCTCGTTTTCGTAGAAGCTGCCGTTATAAAGCATGCCCTCAAGCAGGCCCTGCGTATTGTTAACAAACCTGTCGTTCCTCTGGGCAGGCGAAGCTTCGAAATATGTAAAGCTGTTCAGGGCTTTGCCAAGGCCTGAGTATAGAAAAGCGGATATCCCGAGATTTATGCTCTGCGCAAAATTTCCCGAAGCAAGGCTTTGTGCCACCGCGGAAGACAAATTGTCATAATTTATATTCAGCACTACATACGTTATTACCTCTCCTAGCATGAGTATGAATATGACTATCGTAAGTAGCGTCAAAAGCACGCCTTTGTGGCTGCCCTTTGCCTTGCTGTGCGAAATCAATTCCATATAACTACGCTTATATTGTACATTCCAGACTTCCCGTGCTGCCGCAGCAGCACCGGCACGGAAGATTTGCTTATCTCATAAGCATTCACTATCGTCGGCGGCGTATACGCCACTTGCATAAAGCTTACTTCATACGGTATTCCTGCATCTCCATTTCCGCTGTAGTCCTCGGTGTTGCCTATTAGCGGCCACCACCCTACCAGTTTTTCATTCGGAAGCGCAAGCCCCCCAAGCCCTCCATTGCCTATGCCTACGATAGCATCCGGCGGCAGGGCTTCATCATAAAGCTGCACGTTTGCAATAGAGCCATTGAACGTCCCACTTATTGATCCAGGCTCACCGCTTGCTCCTATTATCAAAGGCCCGGAATTCAGAAGCACTTCGCCTTTTTCGGTTAAATTGTATACGAGCCCTCCATCAATGCTTACATTGAGCTGTGTTGTATTGTGTGTTATCTCAACACCAGCCCATGTCCTCGGTTTTATCAGGCCTTCCTGCGTGCAATTCCATTCGTCTCCAGGGGTGGTTCCATTTAGTAATACGCATACGCTTCCGAACTTGTCGATTCCGAACTTGAAGCTGCCATATTTATTTAATATGATGCACGAAGGCGCAGTAGCATTGCCGCAAGTCCCCAATCCCTCTGGGTATATCCATGCGGCGAAGGTCATCGCTGGCCTGCCAACATAAAGCGGGCTGTTGTTGTAAATCAGATCGTAGCTGCCTTCTGATACGTTGAAGTACGGCACGCTCTCAGAAGCGGAATAATTCCTGTTTATGTATATGCCTGCACGCGGCTGCCCTAGCACCGAATCGTTCAGGAGGAATTGGGCGTACATGCTGTCGTTGCTCATGTAAAGCTCGCTTATAGTCTGCATAAGGCTTTCGTTCATGCTTGCGTTGTACTGCCCTATCGGGAGGTAATCGGTCCTGACGAAATTGACGTTGTGCGGCTTCCCGTCATTCCCGCTGCCGCTGTAGTCGTTTGCGTTCTCATCAAGCGGCCACCATCCAAGAAGCCCAGCGTTTCCTATCGGTACGCTGTTTATGGCGCTTTTGTAAAGCTGGTATATCTTGCTTGGGTTTAGCACGCTTGCATAAAGCTGCACGTTCGCAATGTAGCCTGTGAAATTGTAAAAGCCGACGTTGTTAGGTGCAGTAGGCCCTGCCCTTGAAGTACCAAACACTATGCCATATATATGATATGGATAGCTTGTGCCTATGGTGCCCACTTGCTTGCCATTTATGAAAACCGCTTCTGAAGTACTGTTCTGCCTTAGTATCACGTTTGTCCAGGTGTTTTCAGGTACGCTTCCAGCTGGCGTGGTTATGCAGTTCTCATCAATGCCATTTATGTAGAGGCCGCCGCTAATGTTGTACGATATCACTATCGAGGAAGTTGAATTCCCAAGGAAAATTATGACGCTGCTGTTGTTTGCGCCAGGCACATTGATCCCGGATCCTGCAGCGTACCTTCCTGGGGCTGTCGGTTTAACCCAGAAGGATATGGTCAGGGCTTCCTTTGAAATAGGTTCAGTTGGTGCGGTTATGTAACTGCCATTCGAAAGGAAACCTGCATATCCAAAAGGCTCGCTGCTGCTTGGCAGCTTGTACGGCTGCAGCGGAGGCAGCGCAACGCCGCTCTGCAGTATGCTTGCCAATTCGGTCGAAAGCATGTTGTTCAATACGCTAAGCGCCTCTTGCGATGAGGATGCGCTTGCTGCTATCGGATTTGTAAAATGAACGAAAAGCAGCAGCGAAACAGCTGCACTTGCCACTATGAGAGAGAATACCGCATCTAGCGTAAATATGAAGCCCTTGTAGTTTCTTCTCTTCAGGCAGTTCATCCGCATCAGCTTATTGCTATTGGCTCATTCGTCCATACAATTATTTCCATAAGCACAGGCTCGCTCGCGAACACTGACCTGTCCTTATACACATATGTTGTCAGCGCCCCATGGCTTGAAGGGTTGCTACCTATTGTGATGTTTATGTCCTTGCCTGTAATGCTTATGTAATAATCATAACCGATTCCGAGCAGAGGCTTTGTCGCCTGATAATCGCTTGAATTGTGGTCGGCCATTGCAAGAAGCGCATATACTTTCGAAGGGTCAAGTGCGCTGCTCTCTGGGGTACTGGTCAGGCCTATGCCAACAGTGCCCCACGTAGAGGTATTCGAGGTGTTGATCAGCGCCTGCCAATCCGCTGGCACTCCTGGTGTTAGCAGCTTTTCCGCAAGTGCCTGTGCCTCAAACTGCATAAGCTCGGTCCCGCTTCCGTAGCTCAGGGCAAGCTGTGTGTTTATGTTGTACCATGCATAAGCAAGTATAGTCATTGCTACGGTGAATATTATAATTGCAAATATTATGTCGAAGCTCCAGAATTGGGCCTTCATCATTTTTTTCTTTGCAAAATCAATATCCATGCAAATTCCTCAGCCGAAAGATATGCCAAACCTGCTTATTACTGGAAGCCCTTCTATATAAAGCTGTTTTACCTGGTACGGGCTAAGCGTCGAATTGTATATCTGCACGTTTGCGATAGAGCCGTTGAAATCCATTGTACCGTTTAAGCTGCCAATGCTCAAGTTATATGATGTGGGCACTGGCGCAGCCGCAAGTGTGCAACTTTCGTTGATGCCGTCGAGGTAGACTGTAGCTACGTTAGATTCCATGCTAAGTGCCACAAACGACCAGATGTTGGGCTTTGCATAAAGCCCTACAGAGCAGCTGTACTGCCCGCCCAATACGGAGATTTGGCCATTATTGCTTACTATGAGTGCGGTTGTGTTAAGCTTTCCGCTTCCCCATCCAGCTATCGAGCCTTCGCCATATTTAGAATTCTGGTAAGAAGCTGGCCTTATCCAAGCTGCAATGGCTATTGGCGTCGAAGTCGGCATCCTTGGCTTGCGGTCTATTATCGAATTTCCAACCCCGGAGAACCCTGCAACATTGAGCGTGCTATTTACGAATGCGTTTATGAATGCGATATTCTTAAAGTAAACGGAGTTTGAAGCAAGGGTGTAATTGTTTATGGCATAGTCATGCGGGCTACCGTCAAGCGGCCACCATCCCACAAGCCCTACATCGCTAAGCGGTCCGCCTGCGAGGCCCTCATGGTACAGCTGCTCCACATAGGTCTGCGGCAGCGCAGTATTGTATACCTGAACGTCGCTTAGGCTGCCGTTGAATGTGCCCATGCCGCTTAGCAGGCCCCCTATATTCACCTGCTTTATCCATACCAAATCCGTGCCGTTTGCAGTGCTTTTGGCCACTACTTCGCCATTTACATAAAGCAGAATCGAATTATTTGCCGCATTCCATACTCCTGTTACAAGGTATGGCTTGCCTGGGGTTATAACGCCGCCGGAAGGCGAAGGTGCCTCGCTGCCAGTGAGCGTATCAGCCACGTTGTTCCATCTCGCGACAGCAGGCCCGTTCGCGCTTTCAACTCCTATGCCAAAGACCTGCTGTGACCTAGGTAACCCGGTCACAGCAGCTATATTCTGGGGGTAGCTGCCCTCTCCGGTATTGTTTATCCATGCCGAAATGCTTATGCTGTCGGTTTCGTTATTCGAAGTATTGTAATGCAAATAGCTTGACGATCCGTCAAATTCGCCGACCATCAAGTTCGTTACCGTCTCTTCATAAGGCAGCCATTTTCCGCTGGAAAAGTTGCCGTTATTATAATATCCGCTAAAGTCGTAAGCCTTCTTTCCATGCCCTAGCTCAAGCGGCCACCATCCCACAAGATTGCCAACAGTAGATGAATTTCCGTTGAAAAGATATGCAGTGCCATTCAAGTTGCTGACGGAACCGTTTGACATTGTAAACAATGTCACATTCCCATTCTGGTCGGTCCTTGCCGTCACGAAATCATGCATCCCGTTAGGCTGAAGGTATGAAGGTTCAACGCTGTCAAAGCCGCTGTTTGTCACGAAGCCTACGAGCGCTGACGGAGCGCTGCCCCCATTCGTATAGGATACATGGGCCTTTTCCTCGTTTACTTCAGCATAGCTTACGTTGTAGCTTATCCCGTTGTTTCCGTTTCCTACGAAGCTGTCTGGGCTACCGTCAAGCGGCCACCACCCATACAGGCTGTTCTGCGATATCGGGCTTGCGGCAACGCCAGCATAATAAAGCGATCTTATCTGGTTTGGCGAGAGTGGTTTGTCGTAAACCTGCAAGTTCGTTATGTCACCATATATTACATTTCCCGGGCCTATGTAGTCAGGCGCATATGTTCCGATATCTGGCGAGGCTATGAGGCCTGACGGATTGCGGTAGCTGAATCCGCAGCCCTCGGCCCCTGCATTTATCGACAAATTAGCCTTGCTGCCGTTCACCACTTCAGTTACGAAGTACCATTTGTTTATGTTTGCAGGAACGCTGCAAGTTGAATTTGTCCCTGTGGCATTCTTGAGCACAAGCACGAAGGCGCCAGATGAGTAACTCGGATAAGCGTTTGGCACCGCCTTGAGCCCTATGTACGGCTGGTCCAATGCGTCGGTCCACCATTCTGGAGCTCCGCTGGAAGAATTGAACCCTGCTATGTAAACCCAGCCTGAAATCGTCAGCGCGTCAATCGGCAGGGACTGCGTCGTATTGGTCGCTATGTAGCTGTTTTCCCCGTTGAATTTCGCTGCTTTGGTGGTGCCTTTGCTCTGAATATATAAGGAGTCTGGCACATACGCCACGCTAGGGGGCGCCTCGTCTATGTATATGATGCCTCCAGAGTCCGTTATAGTAACAAAGCCTGTGTAAGTCGATATGTTGTATGTGTTTACGCCGTCTATGCTGCTGATAAGCGTGCCATTTATTATGGGGTTCCTTATCGAGCTGTAAGCTATGGCTTCGGACTGCGTGACGCCTATAATGACATTGGCCTCTATAACCCCTGAAGTTGATATGAACAGTTTATATGGATTTGTGCTTGTCACAGGCGGCACCGGCACTGTCGCGGTATAGCCGTTCCCTGCTATCAGCGCCTGGTCCAGGTGTACTGCAATATCCTCGACAGCAAGCTGCAAAGACTGGTATTCGTCCGAACTTAGACTTGCAGCCCTCTCATTTACAACAAGCGCAAATATAATGACGAATATAAGCAGCACTATGGAGTAGACTATTAAGAATTCAAGGGCTATCTGCCCTTTCCTGGAGCCTCCGAGCATCATATCGATTAGTTATTAAGACAGCAATAAATAAATAGATAATTTATGAAAAGCAGCGTAGCATCTATGCACAGGAGCCCATGAGTGCGAGCAAAACAAAAAAAAGCAGCACTCCTTCATTCAGGAAAATAAGCGCCCCGATGAAATTCTGCGCATTCAGGTAGCCATTCAGCGAGCTGAACATCACAGAGTAAAGCGTAAGGAAGCCAAGCAGCACAAGGACAAGCGATGCATAATTCATTGCGCCTTTGCACGTGCCGCGCCAGTTGTTGTGCGGCTTCTTGTATGCCAGCGCAAAAACAGCAAAGGCTATGAAAAGTATTGCAATACCTTCTGCTGCATTTTGCGTGATTACCAAGGTCTTTACAAATTCGAATGCCAGATCAGGGACGATCACGACGAGCTCAGCAAGCCCGCCAGCAAGAAAAAGCAGCATGCCGGCCCTTTTTAAGCTTCTGTCTGATGCCCTTTTGGATGCATGCGGCGATGCATCCTTGGCATACATCAACGAGAACGCTGCCACTCCTGCAAGTATGAGCAGGATTCCCACTGCAACTGCAAAAGAGGTGTAGTAGAACAGCGCATTGGCCGCATTGAATGCTGCGCATGCCAGCATGAAAGCCACAATGCCTATGAATGCGCTTCTTCGCATACTAATATTTCATGCGTTATAAATAAAGCAATTTGCAAAATAAATTAAAATAAAATTAAAAAAGAAGGGCTTCAGTCTACCTTTATCCCCTTGCCCACTGCGCTTTCGGCCTTGTCAACCTGTATCATCAACGTGCCGTTGTCCATCTTTGCCTTTGCGCTGCTAGGCTTTATCTGCTCCGGAAGGGCAACATTCCTGTAATAGCCCACCGAGGCGCGCTCTTTTGAATAATAGCCGCCATTTTTCTCTTCCCTCTCGCTGCTCTTCTCGGCCTTTATTACTATGTTATTGTCCAATACCTTCAGCTTGATATCCTTTTTATCCACTCCTGGCACGTCGATTTTTATTGTATATGAATCGCCGTTGTCTATTATGTCTGCGTCTGGCATCTTGTATGGGCTTGCTATGTACTCTGTCAGCAGCCTGTACGGCATTTTTGTCAGATAGTCGAAAAGGCTGTCCATGTTTTCCAATGCGCTAGAAGGCCTGAAAAGGTCCAGGGCGTCCTTGCTTGCTTTTCTCCTCTTGTCCTCCATCTCAATCACCTGTCAAAATTTATTTGATATTTCAACTAATATATGATTAGATAGAAAAATATTTATATCTTTTGTTGCAATAATATATACTGCGATTCATATGCACATTGTTATACGCAGTGTTGAAAAGAGGCGAAGCACAAACCCAGCGGAATTTGTGCGCTGGATGTGCGAGGTTTTTGACCTTGCCAACACTGACGATAACGGCAAGGCCATAGAGCAAGAGATACTAGAAAAGCTTATAATTGCATCAAGGCTTAATACAGGTATTTCAAGCTCTGAAATAAAGCCCAGCAGCAACGTGGCGCGCAGCACAATCATATACCATTTGAACAGGCTGATTGATACTGGCCTGGTGGTAAAGCGCGGCAGGAAATACTACCTCAGGGGCGCAGACATGACATCTGCAATAAAAGAGGTAGAATATGATATAGAAAGGGAAATGTCCAGCCTGCTGGATGCGGCTTCAGAATTCGACAGCATTTTGTCGGAGCAGATGGATCATATTAAAAACAGGTACGAAACCAAAAGCAGGAGGTGAAGCTTCAAATGGGGAATAACGAATCTCAAGGGCAGAATACTGGTGCTGTACCAGAAGCAAACGGCAGCAGCAAGGCTGTCAAAAACGGCGCGAAAACTGCTCAGGAAGAGAATACCGATGAAACTGCAAAAAAGGAGTATGAAGACATGAAAGACAGGTTCATGCGCCTAGCAGCAGAGTTCGACAATTACAAGAAACGGGTGACAGCCGAGCTGGCTAAATCGAAGAGCATAGGAAAGGCGGAAATAATGAAAAAGCTGCTGCCGGTGCTTGACGAGTTCGAGCTTGCAATACTGTCTGCGCAGGAAACCAAGGATGAAGGATTCGCGAAAGGCGTAAAAATGGTATACACCAACATGCTCTCGGTTCTAAGGGCCGAAGGGCTTAGGGAAATTGACGCATCGGGAAAATATAACCCATACGAGCATGAGATTATACTGACGCGCGAAAGCGACGAAGCTCCAGGCAGGGTCATAGAAGTGGTTAAAAAAGGTTATAAATTCGAGGATATAATGATAAGGCCCGCTTCAGTCATAATATCAGCTGAAAGAAGTACCGGTGCAACAGCAGACGAAAATAAAGCCCCAGGCAAGAATGATGAAGCCCAAGGAGGGGAGAGCAGCACAAAAAAATAGTGCGCATGATGATCGATGTATAATGCAGGTGATAAAATGAGTAAAATAATAGGAATAGATCTTGGAACATCAAATTCGGCAGCGGCAGTGCTCGAAGGCGGCCGGCCAGTAATAATACCGAGCAGCGAAGGCGCCTCGCTATACGGCAAGGCCTTTCCAAGCTACGTGGCGTTTACGAAAGACGGCCAGCACCTTGTGGGAGAGCCGGCGCGCAGGCAGGCCGTTGCGAATCCAGACGGCACAGTTACCGCTTTCAAAAGAAAGATGGGATCGGATTACATCTACCACATATTGGGCAAGTCATACAAGCCACAGGAGCTCTCAGCAATGCTGCTGCAGAAAATAAAGAAGGACGCAGAGTCATTTCTTGGAGAGGAAGTAAAGCAGGCAGTCATAACAGTTCCTGCGTATTTCAACGATAATCAAAGGCAGGCCACAAAGGATGCGGGAGCCATAGCTGGACTGGATGTTGTAAGGCTTGTGAACGAGCCTACTGCAGCATGCCTGGCATACGGCCTTGACAAAACAGACAAGGAGCAAAAAATATTGGTGTACGACCTTGGCGGAGGCACGCTTGACGTCACAATAATGGAATTCGGAAAGGGCGTATTTGAAGTAAAGTCAACGAGCGGCGACACACAGCTTGGCGGTACAGATATGGACAACGCGCTTGTGGACTTCCTTGCTTCGGAATTCAAGACGCAGAGCGGAATCGACGTGAAGAACGACCACCAGGCATACCAGCGCCTTCGCGAAGCCGCCGAAAAGGCCAAGATTGAGCTGTCAACGGTGGTGACCACGGAGATAAACCTTCCGTTCCTGGCACAGAAAAGCGGCCAGCCCGTGCATTTCACGTACCAGCTCACCAGGGCAAAGCTTGAGAGCTTGGTTGTCCCGATAATCGAGCGCTCCACAAAGCCTGTGATGCAGGCGCTAAAGGATGCGAAGCTAGAGCCGACAGGCCTTGACAAGATAATACTGATAGGCGGCCCGACGCGCATGCCTATAGTGCAGAGGTACGTTGAGCAGCTGCTAGGCAAAAAGATAGAGCGCGGCGTAGACCCTATGGAAGCCGTTGCGCTAGGCGCAGCAATACAGGCAGGCGTGCTTACCGGCGAAGTGAAGGACATACTGCTTTTGGATGTCACGCCGCTTACTCTTAGCATAGAGACGCTGGGAGGGGTTGCAACTCCTATAATAGAGCGCAATACTACCATACCTGTGAAGAAATCGCAGGTATTTACCACTGCAGAGGATTTCCAGACAAGCGTGGACATACATGTGGCGCAGGGCGAACGAACACTGGTAAAGGACAATATAGATCTGGGAAAGTTTACGCTCACCGGCATTCCTCCTGCAAAGCGTGGCGTTCCGCAGATAGAAGTGACATTCGACATAGACTCCAACGGCATACTCCATGTAACCGCCAAGGATAAGGCTACAGGAAAGAGCCAAAGCATGGACATCGTAGCTCCGCACAAGATGAACAAGGATGACATAGAAAAGAAGATGGCGGAAGCAAAGCAGTATGAAGAGCAGGACAAGAAGCTCAGGGAGCAGGTCGAGGCGAAGAATAACGCTGAATCGCTTGTCTACACAGCAGAGCATACGCTTGATGAGTTCAAGGACAAGATACAAAGCTCTGACAAGGACAAGGTTGAAAATGCAAAAGCCTCACTCCAGGAAGCGATAAAGAAGGAAGACTACGATGCCATAAAGGAGAAGAGCGAGGAGCTCAAGAAGGCGCTTGAGGAAGTCGGCGCATCGCTCTACAAGAGCCAGCCTGGGGAAGCCAGCGGTCCAAATGACGGCGCCCCAGGAAATGACGGCCAAGGCGATCCTGGCGCTACAGATGCAGATTTCAAGGTCGAAAAATGATGTCTGTCCAGAAGCACGGAATAGCTTGCTGGCAGGCCAAAGCAAGGCGTATCAACCATGGCAAAAGATTACTATGACATACTGGGCGTGAAGAAGAATGCCAGCGGAGATGAGATTAAGCAGGCATACAGGAAGCTTGCGATGCAGTACCATCCTGACAGGAACAAAAGCCCGGACGCCGAAGAGAAATTCAAGGAGATAAACGAGGCATACGCCGTGCTAAGCGATCCTGAGAAGCGCAAGCAGTACGACACGTTCGGCCCGGAGCAATTTAACCGCAGATATACCGAGGAAGACATATTCAGGGGCTTCGACTTCCAGGACATATTCAGGAACATGGGATTTGACGTTGGCGGAGCAGGCGGCTTCTCGGGCTTTGGAAACATCGACGACATTTTTGACAGCCTTTTCAACACAGGCTCGCGAGGCGGCTCCCGCGGCAACGACATACTTGCAAAGGTGAGCATAAGCCTGGAGGACGCAGTGAGGGGCGCAACCAAGCAGATACTGGTAAGGCACATAACTGCATGCGACAGGTGCAATGGCACAGGCGCGGAGCCTGGGTCAAGCATGGTGCAGTGCCCCACATGCAGGGGCCACGGCCAGGTTACTGCGACCAGGCGCACGCCATTTGGCGTAATGCAGACGATAACGACATGCCCCACATGCAACGGCACTGGCAAAATCCCTGAGAAAAAGTGCAAGAAGTGCTCAGGCACTGGCAGGATCCAAAAAGAGGAGCACATTGACGTTTCAATACCAAGGGGCGTCGACAGCGGCACAAGGCTGAGGCTCAAAGGAATGGGCGATTATGGCGATTCGCATAGGGGCGACCTGTACATAGACATAGAGGTAAAGTCTGACCCAAGGTTTAAGCGCGAAGGTGACAATTTAGCAACTGCAGTCCGCATACCGTTTTATACCGCAATCCTTGGCGGCAAGGTAGAAGTGCCCACACTGTCGGGCAGCAAGG
Source organism: Candidatus Marsarchaeota archaeon (assembly GCA_023485295.1). Taxonomy (NCBI): domain Archaea; kingdom Thermoproteati; phylum Thermoproteota; species Candidatus Martarchaeota archaeon. The sequence continues at coordinate 128,569 of JAMCZQ010000002.1, forward strand.
AGATAACTGTAAGCCCCGGCACGCAGAACGGGGACACCATAATCCTGAAAGGCGAGGGCGTGCCGCGATTCAACCGCTCAGGCTCAGGCGATGAGATAATACGCATTGCAATAGACATGCCAAAAAGGCTAACACAGGAACAGGAGGAGATACTGCGCAGGTACATGGAAACTGAGGGAAAGGATTCCCAGGATAAAAGGAAACGCTTTTGGAAATAGCTGGTTTTGCAGCGCAAGCGATGCCTTTCCATGAAAGCTGCATTTGTATTTAAATAAGCAAACGCATGCGATTGCTTTAAAAATCCTTCATAATAAGATATTTATAGTGGTTTTAATGGCAAAAACTGCAATTTCAGGCAAAACAAATCCAGTCGCGTTCGCACTGGAATTGATAGGCAGCGTTATTTACTTGGTACTATCGTATGCAACTGGCACAGGAACAGGCGCAATGGGTGCCTTTTACCAGGCAGTAAGCACAGTATGGCTACCAGTATTGTACGCTGTTGGAGTGCTAAGCGCAGTCGTGTTGTTCCTAGTGAGCTTTACGAACCTGATGAGGCATAATCCTCTTGCAAAGGCAGGGGTGGCGCCGGCATTGCTAGGCGGCTTTGCTTTTGTCGGGATAACTGCAGGGAACTTCGGCTACTTCGGTCTTGCACTGATTGGCTTCGTAATAGCTATAATCGGGGCAACATACGGGAAGCTGGCTTCTGCATAAGCAAAGCGTAACGGCATTTGGATTTTAATTTTTTTATTTTTATTCCTTTATTCTTTGAAAAGCAATTGCAGCGCTAGCGCTGTGCCAATTCAAAATCGATGCCAAGCCTAATCGCAAAGGGTTAAAGATTGCTGCTCTGAACCTGGGTCTTCTGCTTCTTATTTAGGGGCGCTTTTGTTAGCTGCACCAAACGATCGAGGCGCAATCGCGACCTGTGCCTTGGCAAAGCGAATATCAGTAGGTCCTCATCAGGGTTTATTTTCTTCTTAGCGTTCTGCTGTGTCTGCTGAGCTGCCACTGCATCGTTCGCGTCACTTGTTTTCAGCATGCCAGCCAGCTCAGAATCTATGCCCCTTAAGTATTTAGTATCGTCCTCGCTGCCTGCGCCGCGCATATCAACTGCTTTGCTGTCCTGCTTTGCTGCGGCCTCTGTCACTTTGCTCTCCTGCCTCTCTGACATCTTGCCGCCAATTGCAGAACCTTCTACAACCGCAGCTTTATTCTCTGGCGGCTGTTTTGTCAGCATGCTGCCCAATGAAGCATAAGCATTGTATCCCGATATAAACTCGTTTACCTTGCCTATGGCAAGGCTTTCTATGAAAAGCTCAGGGTTCTGGCCAAGGTCTGCGTAATGGTGCACGCTATTCACTGCAGCCCATGTCATATTGTCTATCTGGCCGTCAATGCTGTATTTGAACTTTTCGCTAACTATATTGAACAGTGAGAAGCTGCTGCTTGCTGCATTTGCTGTGGCTTTTGCTATCCTTGCGACAGTATTGAGCAGTACCGGGCTTTTGCTGATTTTATTGGCATTGCTTTGCGCTTTTGGCACATGCTGCACTTCAGGGACTTTGCTGTATTCTTCCAAGTCTGCATTCTTTGCTTCTGTTTTCATGCTCATGGCGGCATTGTAAGCCCTTGCCTCTAGCTCATTGCTCTCTACCGCTTCCTGGCTGTTCGCGCTTTTGCTTACTTCTACAGTAGCATAGGCCCTGCTGCTTGAGCTTACGACGCTTGTTGCTGCGCTCTCGACACGGCTGCGCTCGCTCATTTCGCGCATAGCTTCTGCCTTGCCATACGAATAAGCGAAGGTCGAATCCTTGTTTGCAGTCAGTATATTGCTTACCTGTATGAGCAGGCTTGGCAGGCGATTGTTATTCACATTTATCCTTATCGGCTTGTCGGGCATGCCGCTGAGGTTTATTACAAGGTACGGCTTGCGCAGCAATCCATAATGTTCTACTGACGGGTATTCTATCTTGTCGTACGGTATTATCTCGTATCCGCTCTTCCTGAGAACAATCAGGCGCATATTGGTTGCTATCACAAAGTCCTCATTCGCTGAAATCTCCAAACCCTTGCTGCTTTTTGGCGACTGCACCGGGTATACAACCCTTTCTCCTGGCAATTCTTCTATATTGAATTTTCCTAGATTCTCCAGCTTAGTGTTTTTAACCATTTATTATTCACTTTTCCTACGAGTTTTCCCCACACTCAAATGTGAATTAGGTATTTGTAATGCAACTATTATTTAAAGCTTTTGTCTACCTCTTCTGTATGCGGCTACTTCCGGTATTCGTGCCTCTGATGCAGCACGCTTCCTGGCAAAAGCTTAAATCATTAGCATGAAAATAAGCATTATGCACATACTCAACAGCATGCCGCCTCGGAATCTTTTCGGGCTCGAGAGCCAGGATTATAAAAGCGCGGCCATAGCAGTATTGCCAATTCCCTACGATTCCACAGTCAGCTATGGCGCTGGCGCGAGGGAAGGCCCAAAGGCGATAATAGATGCAAGCAGGCATATCGAGCTGTTCAACGAGGAGCTTGGTTTCGATCCCAGCAAGTCAGGCATATTCACGCTAGAAGAGCTGGAGCCAAATGTCGATTCCCCTGCGGCAATGGTAAACGCCATAGCCAAGGAGGTCGCAATCTTGCTGGAAGACGGAAAGACGCCATTGCTTCTTGGCGGCGAGCACACGATAGCTCTTGGCGCGATCAAGGCGCTCGCCGATGCGGGGAGAAAGTTCAGCGTGCTGCATTTCGACGCGCATTCGGATTCGCGCGATGAATTCATGGGTAGCAGGTATTCGCACGCATGCGTGGCTTCAAGGGCAAAAGAGCTAGCAGGCAACTGCTACAGCATAGGCGTAAGGAGCATCGACGAGGCAAGCTTCAACAAGGGCGGCAGCATACTTTACATGAAGGACATCCACAGCATAGGCCCAGGAAAGGCAGAAGATTGGATAAGCCGGAATGTGAAAGGCGACATCTACATAACAATAGACTTGGACGTGCTGGATCCATCTGAGATGCCAAGCGTCGGGACTCCGGAGCCTGACGGCATGCGCTACAAAGAGCTTACAAGCCTGTTAAAATATGTGCTTTCCGAGCATAAGCTCCTAGGCGCAGACATATCAGAGCTCGCGCCTATACCATACCTAAAGGCCCCGGATTATTTGGCTGCAAAGCTTGCATACATGCTGATCGGCTACTCGCTGCGCAAAAGCAGCATGCAGTAATGTGTCAGGCGGCATTGCGCTTTTGCTTGTCCTGCTTCATCCTGCGCTCATACTCCCTTAATTCTTCCAATACCTCAGAAACTTTGCCTTCCAAATCCGCGATTGTGCCGTTGTTGTGTATTATATAATCAGCGTGCTTAATCGCGCTTTCTATTCCAAACTGCTTCTCCTTGTCTTCGCGGTATTCGAAGTCAGCGTACGTGTTCGGGTCGTCCTCCCTATGCCTGGCCTTCAGCCTTTCAAAGCGTGTCTCCTTCTGTGCCGTAATGCATATTATCTTGACCTCTTCAAACTTCTTAAAATATTTTGCTTCGTCCTCGCTGCGCAGCCCTACGATCAGCAGATCCTTTTCAGGTATGTCCTTTATCATTTCCATGGTCCATCTGGCAACCACATCGTTGCCGTGCAATGCCCTCTGCTTAAGGGAAAACTCGCGGATGTTCTTGTTGTCCAGTTCAATGCCCTCGCGTTTCATGCGCTCTTTTATAGTGGCGCTCATTTCGACCTCCTTGAAGCCGTGCTGCCTGAGCATATTTCCGGCTTCCGTCTTTCCGGCCCCTGGCATCCCAGTTATGCAGATTATCATCTAATGCGCCATTACAGCTTTGTAGTCACTTTCTCTATCCTTATATTCCTCCTTATGATCCTTGCTGCCTTGGAAGCTATCGCAGTAATGTCAACATTGCTGAATTTCGAATTGCCCGATTTCACGGCGCTTGCCGCCACAGCAGTCGCCACTCCGGAAAGCACCTTTATCATGTCCTTTGGCGAATACGGCGTAGGTAGTATATGGTCTACCCTGAGGTCCTTGCCCACAGTCTTGGCGAGAGCCTTTGCCGCTTCGTAGAGCATGTCATAATCCACGCCTTTCGCTCCTGAATCAAGCAGGCCCCTCATTATGTTCGGAAAGCTCAGTATGTTGTTTACCTGGTTCGGGTAATCGGAGCGCCCTGTAGCCACAATAAATGCACCTGCAGCTTTTGCATCGTCGTAAGAGATTTCAGGCACAGGGTTTGCAAGTGCAAATACTATGGGCTTCTCGTTCATCCTGCTTATCATGTCCTTTGTAAAAACACCCGCAGTCGAAACGCCTATGAGCACATCGGCCTTCTCAACCGCATCTTTCAATGTGCCATTCATTTTTTCAGGATTGGTTCGCGCGGCAATGTCTGCCTTGAATTCGTTCATGTTCGTCTCTCTTCCTTCATACAATAGCCCTGACTTGTCCACCACGTAAACGTTTTTTATTTTCATGTAAGCCAGCAGCCTGCTTATGCCTATGCCAGCCGCGCCTGCGCCATTTATCACTATCCTGCACTTTGTAATATCCTTTCCCGACAGCTTCATCGCGTTTATCAGTGCTGCGATTGTTACCATTGCTGTCCCATGCTGGTCGTCGTGGAGCACCGGCAGGTCAAGATCCTTTGACAGCCTTTCAACGATCCTGAAGCACTTAGGGCTTTCTATGTCCTCTATGTTGAATGCGCCGAACGAAGGCGCAATATTCTTAACGAACCTGACTATCTCCTCTTCCTCCTGCGTGCCTATGCACAGCGGTATTGCATCAACCCCGCCATACTTCTTGAACAGCAGCGCCTTTGCCTCCATCACAGGCAGTCCAGCCTCAGGCCCTATGTTCCCAAGGCCAAGTATCCTGCTGCCGTCTGATATTATGGCAATGTTGTTTGACCTTCCAGTGTAATCAAAAACCTTCGACTTGTCGGCCATTATGGCCCTCGACACAGTGGCAACGCCTGGCGTATAGTGCAGCGCAAGGTCCTTGCTGTCAGCTATTTTCACCTTCGGTGCAGTTTCTATCTTGCCCTTGCTAGAGCCATAAGCTTCCAATATCTGGTCATCTGTAGCCATAAAACCACCTTGTACTCAACATAATCAAATGCATATGCAGGCAGCCGAGGAACTTGAATGCGCATGCCTGAATTAACAATTATATGCAGCAACAAGCTATTTAGCTCTACTCGGCATTCAGCCGTTCTTTGCTTGGCGCTCAGGATCAAGTATCCTGTCAAGCTTTGCCCTGTCCATTATCGCAAGCTCGATGCACACGTCCTTTACTGTTTTGCCCTCCTTATATGCTTTCATCGCGATTTCCGCAGCCTTTGCATAGCCTATGTACGGGCTTAGCGCAGTGGCAAGGGATATGTCCATCTCCAGGTTCCTTTTTATCGCTTCGGTGTTCGGCTTTATGCCTATCACGCATCTGGAATTGAAGGCGTTTGACGCATTGGACAATATCCTTATCGCGAAAAGCATGTTGTACGCAATTACCGGCATGAATACGTTCAGCTCCAGCTGCCCAGCGTTGGCTGCTTCTGCAATCGTATGCACGCAGCCCATGACTTGAAAGCACACCATGTTCAGCATCTCCGCCATGCTTGGGTTTATCTTCCCAGGCATTATGGAGGAGCCAGGCTGCACTGCAGGCAGTATCAGCTCGTTGAGCCCGGCCCTAGGGCCGGATCCTAGCAGGCGTATGTCATTGGCTATCCTGTTCAGCGCAATAGCGACATCGTTAAGCGCGTTTGCGACTTCAAGCTCAGCATGCTCGCTTTGCATCACTGCGAACATGTCGCCTGCAGGCCTGAATTTAAAGCCTGAGAGTCTGGAAAGCTCAGCAATTGCATACCTCTGGTAGTTTTTCGGCGTGTTGATGCCTGTGCCTACTGCAGTCCCACCTAGCGGAAGCTCAAGCATGGATTCCAGCGCCCTGGTAAGCTCAAGCCGCACATGCCTGACCGAGCCGGAATAGCCTGAAAACTCCTGTCCGAGGGTCATCGGCACAGCATCCTGCAGGTGCGTCCTGCCTATCTTGTAGATCTTGCCGAATTCGCGCGCTTTTGCTGCAAGGCTTTTCTCAAGGCTTTCGAGCGCTGGCAGCAGCCACGCGTGCGCATATGTATACGCGCTTATCCTTATTACGCAATGATAGGTGTCGTTTGTAGACTGGCTCATGTTCACGTGGTCGTTGGGATGCACGAGCTTGTAGTTGCCTTTTTTGCCATGGAGCAGCTCTATGGCCTTGTTTGCTATGACCTCGTTTACATTCATGTTCGTGCTTGTGCCTGCGCCGGCCTGGAAGACGTCCAATACAAACTGGTCTGAAAGGCCGCCTTTGGCAACGACCTTTGCGGCTTCTATTATGGCCTTGCCTCTGGCTTTGTCGAGCTTTCCCGCCTTGATGTTTGCGACTGCGGCAGCCTCCTTAAGCATTGCGTAGCTCCTTATGAACTCTTCTTGTATGTGCATGCCCGAAATCTGAAAATTCAACCTGGCCCTTTCGGTTTCAGAGCCATAATATGCTTCGGAATCAATCCTTACCTTCCCTAGCACATCGCTTTCTATCCTATATCCCATGTCGAACACCACGATTGCCAATAAGCTATTGCAGTGCACTAATTAAGTTATTTTGGTATTATCATACAGCAAGCGCAAAGAGCAAGCAAGGCAGCAATTTTGCAAATGGGCAAGTCATCCCTGCTTAAATGTCCTGAATTTTATATAATGTTTATATTTGTTTACTTCCAATTGGGAATAATTCCTATAAGGTAATCAAGTGACAGATTATACGACCATCGAATCCGACATACTCATAATCGGCGCCGGTGGCGCAGGGATGCGTGCCGCTCTCGCTGCCCTGGACAACGGCTCAACTGTCACAATGGTTTCAAAATCAGTGCTTGGCAAAGCGCATACCGTCATGGCTGAGGGCGGCATAGCCGCTTCAGTGGGCAATGTTGATTCCAAGGACAACTGGCAGGTGCATTTTTCCGATACGATAGTCGAAGGCGCATACCTGTCGAACTGGCGCATGGCGGAGATTCTTGCAAAGGAAGCTCCCGAAAGGGTGTTTGAGCTTGAGCGCTTCGGGGCGATATTTGACAGGACTCCGGAAGGCAAGATAATGCAGAGGGCGTTCGGCGGGCATACATATAGGAGGCTTTGCCACGTAGGGGACAAGACGGGCCTTGAAATAATACGAACTCTGGAAGACCAGATAATACACAAGAACGTCAAGGTTGTTGACGAGATCTATATAACAAAGCTATTCAAATCAGGCCAGTCCTTCGGCGGCGCCTTCGGGCTGTCCATGCGCGAAGGCAAATTCTACCTATTCAAGGCAAAGGCGATAATAATAGCTACCGGAGGCTGCGGCAGGGTCTACAAGGTCACATCAAATTCGTGGGAATCTACTGGCGACGGCCTCGGCCTGGCTTATAGAATAGGAGTTGAACTGCAGGACATGGAAATGATACAGTTCCACCCCACTGGCATGGTTTATCCGCCAGGGGTAAAAGGCCTGCTCGTAACCGAAGGGGTGAGGGGCGAAGGCGGCATACTTACGAACAGCAAGGGCGAGCGATTCATGCTAAGGTACTCGCCTGAGAAAAAGGAGCTTGACGCAAGAGACGTAGTGGCAAGATCCATATATTATGAGATACAGGCAGGCCGCGGCACTGAGCACGGCGGCGTTTACCTTGACATAAGCCAAAAGGGTGCAGACTTCATAAAGCACAAGCTGCCTGGCATGTATTCGCAGTTTAAGGACTTCGCCGGCGTTGACATAACCAAGCAGAAGATGGAAGTTGCGCCTACAGTGCACTACCAGATGGGCGGCATAAAGGTTGATGCAGAGACTGGTGCAACAAATGTCAAGGGCGTATTCTCTGCAGGCGAAGTCGCTTCTGGCCTGCACGGCGGCAACAGGCTTGGCGGCAATTCGCTGGCAGACATACTTGTATTCGGCAAGCGCACTGGCGAAGCCGCAAGCGCATATGCAAAGAAAGCAAAGCAGCCGCAGATAAGCGCCAATGACATTGAAGCCGCTGCAAGCGAGGTCGAGGCATTCCTTAAGGACAGCGGCACAAACCCAAACGAGCTTATGGGGCGCCTGCGCGAGAACATGTCTGATCACGTCGGCATAATTAGAAACGAAGGCGACCTGCAAAAGGCCCTCAGCGTGATAAACGAGATAAAATCGCAATACGGCAATGCAGGAGTGCACGGGTCACTCAAGTACAACAAAGGCCTGCTTGCGTGCCTTGAGCTTGGCAATATGCTAATAGCTACAGAAGCGATAGTGCGCAGCGCCATAATGCGGAAGGAAAGCCGCGGCGCGCATGCAAGAAGCGACTATCCGAAAAAATCAAGGGAATGGCTGAAAAACATAATATGCAAAATCGATTCGAAAGGGAACATGCAGCTCTCTACGAAGCCGCTTGCTGAAATGCCTGACGATCTAAAGAAGCTTGTAAAACCAGAGGTGTATGATTGAGCGATAAGGTGAAGCTGAGCGTGTTCAGGAAGGATCCTGACGTCAAAGGTGACATCGGAAAGTTCGTCGAGTACGAGGTGCCTATAAAAGAAGGCATGGTAGTGCTTGATGCCGTAAGGTACGTTGAGGAAAATATCGATACGACGCTTGCAGTGAGATGGAACTGCAAGGCAGCCAGATGCGGCTCGTGCGCAGCTGAAATAAACAACAGGCCTGCACTAATGTGCAAGACCAGGATTGACCTGCTAGGCGACAAAATAAAGGTAGCCCCAATGGCGGCATTTCCTCTTGTCAAGGACATAGTTACCGACGTCTCTGAAAACTTCGAGATAGACAGGCGAATTCCTGCATTCCAGCCAAGGCCCGGGCTCAAGAGCCCATGGATAATAGCGCAGATGGACGTCGAGCGCACTAAGGAGTTCAGGAAATGCATAGAGTGCTTTTTGTGCATGGACGTCTGCCATGTGGTAAGGGAGCACAAAGAGCCTTACGTAGGGCCAAGGCATGTGATAAAAGCCGCTTCAGTTGACATGCACCCGATGGACACCCTTGACAGGTCTGCATACCTGAACAAGGAGGGCGGCCTGGGGTACTGCAATATTACGAAATGCTGCCAGGAGGTATGCCCTGAGGGCATAAAGATAACGGATAACGCGATAATACAGGAAAAGGAGAGGGCAGTCGACAACAGCTACGACCCCATAGCCATGTTTTTCAAAAAGCGCGGAAAAAAGAAAGGCGGAGTTTGAATGGACGCACAAAAAAGCCTGCACAGCTTGATACCTGCGGAATTCCTTGAGCCGAACTGGAGGCTTTACTCGTTCATATTCCTGGTGGCGTTTACAATATGGCTGCTCCTGGAATTTCCAGTCAAGCCGTACAAAGGCATTATAGACCCCTTCTATTCGCCGACGATATTGGTGCTTCCGTTCGTCGGCCTGTTCAGGCTCACGTGCTATGCGTACAGGAAGGACTACCACAGGCACGTGTTCAAGCATCCGGTCTCCTGCGCGCTTGACTCAAGGGGCGATTCAGCAAAACGCACGTATTCCGGCGAGACAGGATTTTTCAGGGTGGAAAACCTGCACAGGTACTTCATGTACTTTTCAGTTCTGATACTGCCATTTTTCTTTTATGATTTTTATGTGTCTATCACATTCGGCGGAGGCCTTATAATACGCCTTGCAAGCCTGATACTGCTTGCAAATGCCCTGATGGTCACGATATGGGTGTTCTCCTGCCATGCGGTCCGCCATCTCACCGGCGGCAGGATCGACTGCTATGGCTGCAAGTATGCAGGAAAGCAGAGGAATTCGTTCTTCAATTTCCAGTCGAAGCTGAACGCACACCATGAGGCATTGGCATGGACAAGCCTCATAATGTTCGTGTTTGTAGACCTCTACATAAGGGCGCTTGCTGCCGGAATACCGCTGGATGTGACATTTATACACATATTGCACATATGAGGCATGAGCAGAGTGATTGAATGAGAAAGATACTGCCGTCGAGATTCAGGTACCCAATATTCTTCCTTGCGTTCATGGTGTTCGGCGCAGCTGCGCTGCTCCACAAATATGCAGCACTGCAGGAGCAATATGTGGTAGCGCTTTCGGTCATAGGGTTCCTGATGTTCTTCTTTTCAATAGTGCTGCCATAAGCGAATGCCGCTTCTATGAATGCAGGCTCAGCCTTCTGCGGCCCTTGCTAAAGTAGATATACCTTATCACTATGTCGTTTATGGTATCTATGACGTCCATGCACCTGTCGCTTATCCTTTCCATGTGCTCATAAACCTCCTTGTACTTGATGACATACCTGAAGTCCTGCGCCTTGATTATCTCATGCAGCGATGAGCGCAGCAGGTCGTCGGCCATGTTTTCGTATTTTGCAGCGCTGATGGCGTTCTCCCTTATCTGGTCTGCAGCGTTCCTGTTGCCCTGCAGCCCGCTGATGAGGCCTACGCTGTCCCTCATATACTCTATGCATTTTTCAGTATCATCGACCATTTCAACCATTGCAGGTTCTATGCTGTCTATCTCGTATATCTTGAACCTTGCCGCAACGGCCTCTATCCCATCCATTACGTCGTCAAGCCTTTCAGCCATGTGCGATACGTCCCTGTAAGTCATGCTGTTGAGCCTTGCGCTGGCTATGTAATCCAATACATCATGCACTATTACGTCGCATTCATGCTCGTTGCGCTTTATGTCTTGGAAAAGCTTTTCGTTGTCGATCTTGCCCTCAATGCGCTTCCTGAGTATAAGCATCGATTCGTCAATCTTTTCTATCATGAGCTCGAACTGCGCGTAAAGCGATTGCGTGACAAGCAGCATTGAAGTTTCGCCTGACGTCTCAAACAGCGACCTCTTCTTTGTCTCAGGCAGGAACACTATGGTCACTATGAATCCGACAAACGCCACTGCGCCCAGCATTCCCATTACGCCGAATTTGCCTATCTGCAATATAAGCACAGGAAATGCAAGCGTTGATATCGCAGCGCCGAATTTGCCTGCCATCGCAGCGACGCCATGGCCCCTTGCCCTGTATTGCGTAGGGTAAAGCTCAACAGGATATACATATGTGGTTGTGTTTGGCCCGTAATTCGAGAAGAAGAAGGTAAGGCCGTATATCGCGAAAAACGCCAGGGGCAGCGCCTCAAGTATGGTTTTGCCAAGCAGGGCAAGCACTACAAACAGCACGCACATGGCGAGAAATCCAAAAAGCTGCATGGGCTTGCGGCCTTCCCTGTCTATAAGCGCGACAGCCACCCAATAGCCTGGCACTGCAGCTATTATGAGTATAAGCGCTGATGCAAGCGTAGGGCCGAATAGGCCGCTGAAGCCGAAGAATGTCGCAAGATAAGGCGTGAAAATAGACGTCCCGTAATACGAAACGTCAAGGATAAACCAAGAGGCCGTAGTGCCTATCATGTATTTCCAGTTATTCTGCCACAGGTCGCGGAAGCCGATCCTGAAACTGTGCAACGAATCCTTGCCTGCTCTGCGCGCTTTTCTACCCTTGGATTGCGCAGTGCCCGCAGCGCTGCTCTTGTAAAGGCTGTACCACGGGGTTTCTGCAAGCTTCGTCCTTGCGTAAAGTATGGTGAGCGTAGGTATTGCCCCTGCACCAAGCAGTATCCTCCAAGCTATGCCTATGGGCACGTTCAGGTAGAGCAGCGCGACAGCCAGAATACCACCAGCTATTATGCCGAAGCCCTGCATTGCGAACGTTGATGATATGAGTTTGCCCCTGTCGTTCTTGTTGGCGTATTCCGCCACTATAGTCGCGCTTAGCGGATAGTCGCCCCCTATGCCTATGCCCAGTATAAAGCGCCACAAAACGAGCTGTATAAAGCTGAAAGATAATGCCGAGCCTATGGCAGCCACTATGAGTATGGATACGGTAAGCCAGTACGTATACCTTCTCCCGACTTTGTCCCCAAGGAAGCCGAATATGATCGGGCCTATCGCAGCGCCGAACAGCGCTATGCTGGCCAGGAGGCCGAGCTGCACTGCGCTCAGGCTAAACATTCCCCTAACCATAAGCAGCACGACGCCTATCACAAAAAGGTCATACGCGTCAGTAAAAAAGCTCATGCCAGAAATCAGCATTACCCTTATATGCGACCTTGTAATGCCAGAGCTTTCAATATCGTGTATTTTTGACTGTGCGTCAGAAGCCAAAGCAATCACGCAAAACTTATTATTATGTCCTTGGGAAAGATATAAAAGGTGCGCTTGCATGCTTAAGGTGTATTCCGATACTGCCGGCCTGGAAATGGAGATACCGACATATGAACATGCGGCTGCAATCTCAGAGCTGGCGAATGACGAGACAATAGCGAGTAATGTTGGCTCGGTCGGGGAATTCCCCAATCCATACAGGCTAGAAGATGCAAACGCCCTTGTAGAATCGGCCATAGCAAACTATCAGCTCGGCATATCGTATGACTTTCTTGTGAGCCTGCTGCCAAAATCCATACCTATAGGGCTCGTGGGAGCGCGCAATGTCAACCGTTTCAGCAAAAGCGCCGAAGTGGGCTTCTGGACAGGCAAGCAGTACAGGCTCCATGCATACACGAGCAAGGCAGTGTCGATGCTCCTGGAATTCTGCTTTCGCGAATTGAAGCTTAACAGGGTATACGCCACATCCATAGCCACAAACGTGCCTTCGATAAGGCTCATGGAATCCTTAGGCTTCAGGCGCGAGGGCCTTCTCAAGGAGGCCGTAATCACAAAAAGCGGCCCTGCAGACCAGTTGCTTTTTGGATTGCTGAGCAGGGAATTCGGGAGCAAATACCCAATAAGGGTGGAGCGGTGACATGCGCGGTGCATCAGCCACATCACAGCCTATATTAATTTTACCTTCATATACTACAAAGGGTAGGAATGGCATACCTGCGGGCAGATACGCATGTACATAAAGAAGTCTAGCATAAGGAAGATGCTTAAAGAAGCAGGCGCTCAGCGCGTGAGCAAGGAAGCTCTTGACGCATTCCATCAGACAATCAACAAGCTCGCTTTCGACGCTGCATCGAAGTCCGTAAAGCTTTCAAAGCACGCCAAAAGGAAAACCGTTGAAGAATCAGATATAAAGCTTGCTTTCCAATAGGGTTTGATAAAATGGCAACCAATAAACTTATTTCTGCTTTCGCCCTTCTTGCACTTTTTACTGCAATAATAAATTCGACTGTAGCGAACCAGACCACCACTGTGCCGCTTGCTTACAGGGCCATAGTGGGAATAGTGCTGATAATAATAGTCATAATTGTGCTTTTCAAGTTTTTCAAGTACGCCATAACCGGGCTGCTGGTCCTTGTGCTGCTGATAATACTGATATCGACAACCTATTACTTCTTCAAGACTGGCTCTTTCAGCATATCGTACAGCCTGAAGTTCCTTGCTGACATATACAACTTCTTCGTTGGTGGCCACATCGCGCCTGCCGTAGCCTCGACAACGTCTACCGTGCCAACCACTTCGACTGCTACAAGCACGATTGCAGCTGCGAATTCGACTGCGCCAACCACTACGACATAGCCGCATAGGAAAGCATTTAATTAATGGTCACGCTAAATAATACTGGCGGCGGACGGGCAGCTTACCGAAAGGAGGAAGCTCCCCTCATACAGAGCGTTAAGGGGTTTAAGGCCCCAGTCGGAACAGAAACGAGACCGCTGCGCGGCATAAGCGATGACACTACGAGCGCCGCGGTGCGGATGAAACGAGCCGATGAAAACGCAGTGAGTATGCAAGGCCTTTGAGCCGCTCAGTCAAATGCTGCCTAAAACAGAAAGGGGGCTACGGTCCGCCGCCGAGGTTTAGAGCATGGACGAAAGGGAGAACGAGCTTATGCATGGCATGGTAAACTGCTATAATACGTGCCACGAGGATTTTGAGGGCACTGTCCACATGGTCGCACGCGCCCGCGGCCTTTCAGAAAAAGAGGCAAAGGCAATCCTGGAAAAAATACGGGAAGAATATGGCACGACAGGCGAATACAAATCGTTAAGGTCAAAGCTGCCAAAGGATTTCCCGCTGTGAGATGCTTGCATGGTAATATATGACGCGGAATTCGGCGCATACATGTGCGAGATATGCATGCTGCATTACAATGACAAAAATCTCGCAAAGAGATGTGAGGACTGGGACAGGACGCACAATTCATGCAATCTTGCAATAGCAGGCAAAAGCATCGAAGCTGCATCTAGGAGGACAGCGCTCAAAGTGTAGAAGCTTTGGCGGAGGTGGGGTTTGAACCCACGGCCTCTAGATTTCTCGTCATCGCAAAAAGCTCATCACTCATAATGCTATGCATATGAGTCTAGCGCTCTAACCAGGCTGAGCTACTCCGCCGAAATAAAAGCACAATAAATAGCCAAACAATATATAAATTACTTTTGCAAGCCGCTATGGCCTTTTTTCCGGCAAATGCCCGTAAACGTACTTTGAAGCCCTTTTTACCTTTTTTGCAAGGTCCTCGCCGAAACCGTTCCTGTAAAGCAGGTTTCCCCTGACTATGGTAGCAGCCACGTCTGAAGGATTTGCAGAATATACGGCATCGCTTAGGATGCTGCTTCTTAAGCTATTTGCCGATCTCCTTAGAAGCACGATGTTTGCTGGCGCGCCCCTGGCTATCCCGTAAGCCCTGCCGTAAAGAAAGCCTGACGCATTGCTCGTCGCAAAGCTGAATGCATCCTTAGCAGAAATCGCGCCCGGATTCCTGAGCCTCACGCCCTGCAGCAATGCGCCATACTTCATCTCGCTGAAGATATCGAGGGAATTATTGCTTGCCACGCTGTCTGTGCCAAGGGTTATCCTCGCACCACGCTTGTTCATTTCATATACTGGCGCAATGCCGGAACCAAGCTTCATATTGCTTGTAGGGTTGTAAGATATAGCTCCGGACTCCGAGACGATAGCCACCTCTTTCCTGCTTAGCCATACGCAATGCACTGCAAGAAGCCTTTTGTTAATGAATCCGTATTTGTGCAGCCACTCTACCGGACCAAAGCCGTATTTTTTCCTGTGCTCCCTTACCTCGAACTGCGTTTCTGCTATGTGCATGGTTACTTTTTTGTCATATTTTTCAGCCAATTCGTATGCCGATCCTATCGTATCCTTAGAGGCGGCATATACCCCCTGTATGGCTATCATCGGATTTACATTCGGATGCCTGTTTCTTCTTATGAAATTCTCGGCGTTGGAAACGGGATCGCCATTTTGCGTAGTTTTGTCCCTGTCAAGCACGACCCAGGCCAGATTGCCCTGGTAGCCCATGTCAGACACGGCCCTTGCCACAGAATCCTCTCCGTAATAGAAGTCCACAAAATCAGTGATCCCATTCCTTATCATTTCGGCAATGCCCAATACTGCAGAATTGTATATCATGTCTGCGCTATTCCTTGCGTCAAAGGCCGATGTTTCGCGGATGAAATCCCACAATCCAAGCCCGTCCACGCGCCCGCGCAAAGCGGCCATTGCTATGTGCGCATGCGTATTGATGAATCCAGGAATTGCGGCCAGCCCCTCTGCACGTGCATTTATCGTAACTTCAGCCTTCGAATTTATTCTTCCAATCTTGCTTATGCTGCCGTCTTCAACCAATATGTCCGCATGTGCCTGCCTGAAATCCGGAAGCAGTACGTCTGCTCCTTTTATCAATATGCTGTTCATGCAGGTCCCTGCAGCCTATGCTGTTTTGGCACAGCGTCCACCGGCAAATCCCCTATTGAATTATAAGCCTCTTCAAGCTCTGCCGTGTAGCGGCAGTATTTTTCCGTAAGCCTTTCAGCCCTGCCGTAATCGCCGGAAGCCTCTACGCTGTTGAGCTCCCTCACGAGCTTTATTATTGCAGCCTCTATTTTGTCCATGTCTATTCCAAACCGCTTTTCCTTTGGATTGTAGAAAATCCCGCCATTCTCCTTCAGGTAGTTGTATTCAATGGCTTCGCCCATTGCATGCGCCTCTTTCAGGCCCATGCGCATGCCGCGAAGAAGGTCTGCAGCAAGATAGCTGACGTAAAAGCTCTCCATTGATATGCTTCCTAGCATGCCCTGCTTGGCAAAATGCATAGCGCAGAAAATGCCAGTAATGTCAGCACGCGCCTCCTCTATGTGCAAAAAAAGCTCTTTAAGTGCTATGGACGCCGGAACATATTCGCTTCCGATCCTTGCTTCGCTTGCGCCGAGCCCGTGCGAAAGCTCATGGAAAAGTATGAAAAGGAATTGCGCCTCTTTGTCCATAAGGCTTAGCTGCTTCTTATCGAGCAGCCTTTCCGCAACCGGCATGTGCAATGCGTCGAATTTCGCATCTATTACGTTCTTCATCAGCACCTTTTTGGAGCCATGGGTTCTTCTAATCGCTTCATCGTTGGGAAGGTTGAACGCGGAAGTGGTAAAGCCTGCATTTGCCATGCCTCCAGAATAGATCTCTTCAACGACCACTATGGGAGAATTTGCCTGGCTCTTCCTTCTGAAATCCAGCCCTGCCTCTATCGGTATGGACATGTCTATCTCTTCGAGTTTGCTTGCAAAGACCTTTAGCCTTCTAGTTTCTTCATCGTTCCTTATGCTTACATACGATTCGAAAAATCCCTTGTAGCCAAATTTCCTGTCGTCATACGTTTCGTACGGGCCTATTGTGGGCTCTATCCTGCTGTCAAGCTTAAGCCAAAGCTTCTGCTGCTCGTCATAGTCGTTGGACAGGAACGCATTTGCCGTGGCCTTCAGGTAGGCGCTTAGCGATTTATTGTCTGCTGCATTGGCCGCTTCGTTCAGCTTCGCCGCAGCCTTTTCAAGCAATTTTCTATACTTGTCTGCGTAGGCCACTGCAACAAGCCTGTTGCCATGCCTTTCTATTGCAGTATAATAGCTTTTTGCAGCGCTCGGGTCTATTTCCCCCTTGGCCATGGCGCTCTCAAGCTCCTCCTTAGCAATGCCTTCCGGGTAAACAGCCACGCCTTTGCATATGCCATTGCCTGTTATAAATGGCTTCAGGCCGTTGAATATGTCCCACGGCGATTTGTTGAACAATGCATACTTCAGCCTTTCGCTGTTTGCACCACTGCTATTTTCCCCAAGCTTTCGGACCACGTCAAGCATTGCAGGGCATATCTGCTCTGCATATACTGAATCTATTATTTCGGAAACGTCTTCTAGGAGCTCTACGACTTTCATTTCACTGCGCGTGAGCACTGGCACCTTATCCGTCAGTTCAAAATAAGTGAGCTTGCCCAAGCCGTTCCTTATGGCATTATCATCAAATTCATACCCATCCATTATGACCACTATGTGCGATCGTCGGGACTGTTTGTTTGTTATTGTATACTGTCCCGTAGACTGCATATTTCATTCAACCACCTAAGTTACTTCAGCTTTTGGTATAATACGTTAATTCTAGAATAGTTCTTCTTTATAAAATGATCTGATTTAAGGCTTCTAATCTTACGCATGTGTAGCAATCGCTTTCCTTCATGTTCGCTAGAAAGGGTAACATTTCTTAGTTCTAGGTTTAAATCGATACAGACAAAAAATGATGTCTGCCATCTTATTCCATCATTGCCTACATAATTTATCGTTGATAACTTGCGCCATCTTCTTGAAGATACTTTCAACCCTGTTTCCTCAAGTAGCTCGCGCACTGCCGCCTCCTTTGCCGTTTCGTCTGTTTCAACCCCTCCGCCGGGAAGTGTCCAAGCATTTGAGTTCTTTCTGTCGTTTTTTGCCCTTAGAAGATATAATATTGCAGGATCTTTCCTGTTCATTATTACAATGATATGTACTAACCTTTTAGTTTCCCTTATGTTCATGAAAACACATATGCAAACTATTAAAATAAACAGTTGATATTATTAAAACAATAGGTTCATCAAATGGGCATAGTAGTTGGCTTTAACTGGCCGATATCACATGATCATTGTTCTGCTGCAATAGTCGACGGTAGATTAGTGTTCGCTTCGGAGGAAGAAAGACACACCAGACATAAACACTCACTTATGGAGCCCCCTTTCAACTCAATGCTTTCCCTTCCGTTTCTGCCTCGTAATCGCAGTACATGCGGATGTGCATCGCCTTGGCGCCTTCCTAGTAAATATGAAATGCGATCGCCGGGATTTGAACCCGGGTTTTTGCCTTGGAAGGGCAAAGTCCTACCAGGCTAGACTACGATCGCAGCCATACTCTAAATTAAAGCCAGAATAGATTTAAAACTAATATTAAAATCCCTTTCTATAAAAGGACCAAAATAAGAACGAGCAATTTTGGGAGCTGGCGCCGCAAACGCGGCGCCGTATTTACTGGTTTATCTTTTTAGCTTTTTGCAGCTATTATTATCGCTGCTGCTCCAAGCCTGTTCATCTGCTTCCTTCTTTTGACTACCGTTGCCTTTTTCATCACTTCTAATGCCGTTTCTGCCAGGAAGCTCTTAAGGGCGGCTTCTGCATTCGCATCCGGCTCCTCATTCGTTACTGCCTTCAGGAATGGGCCGAAATCCACTTCCTTCAGCTTCGCCGCCGCCAATGCCTCGATGTCCTGTTCGCCTGCTTCTTCATCTGCGAACTCCCCCACCTCGTCTACCCTTTTTTCGAATTCGTCGTCCATTGGACCAACTACGGTTTTTCACCTATGTTTATTATTCGGTATTTGTTATATATAAGCCTTTTGTGGAACTTTCTAATAAATAATTAGAAATATCTACTGCAAGCACCAAAGCATGCATCAAAGAATAAAGCAAGAACAAGAAGCAAAAGCCCGTGCAGAAGCGCGGGCCAGACCAATTCACGTGAATGTGACTACTGTGCTGTTCGAATAGCCGTCATAATGTGCAGTCACCATTACTTCCCCTGGGTGTGTGCTGTATATGTAATCCGAAGCCACTCCTGTAGAGCCTGTAAACGTGTTGCTGCTTTCAAGCTTAGCAATGCTGTTGTTCAGCGTCAGGTTCAGCGTAACGTCGTTTGCCCTTGAGCCCATGAAGTAAAATGACACATTCAATGGGTCCTGTGCCCCATTTGCGCTAACTGCCACGTACCCTGGGCTTATCGCCACTCCTGTCTTGCCTGCCTGCACGCCTGGCGTCACGGCATAGTCCAGCACGCCCTTGTACACCTGCAAAGGCGGATCCGCGCATGTGCCGTTAAACTCGCCGTATTTGCTAAGGCCGCAGTTGTAATCCTCTATGTATACGTTGGACCTGAGCGACTTGCCAAAGCTGTCCGGCACGCTCGCATTGCATATGAAGGTCTCGCCAGGGCTCACATATTGCGGAGTGCAGCTAGAAGTGAAATTCGTGCTTCCCAAGCTTATAACCATTACTGGATCCTTTATCGGGTAATATTCCGGGTTGCTTGCAAGCATGCCTATCCTGACCGCACTGTGGTTTGCAGGATTTATCCCTACATAATAGCTGTCGCACTGTACGCCTACTATGAACGTGCATGTATTTGAAGGAAGGTTCGCAGGCACCAGCACATAGAAATACAGAAGCCCTGTCGCAGCAACCACGATGAGCAAAGCCCATCCGTATGTGACAAGGTATTCCAAGCTGCTCTGCCCAGCCTTGCCTTTACCCCACGCTAATCTATTTCGCCCCACCTATACCACCATTTATTAATAGCGTAGGTTTCAGATATATTAACATTTCGGTCGCCTATTTAAAGAAAAGAAGTAAGCAACATTATTAAAGCTTGCGCTCATTCTGCAGATTTCCACAGCTCGTCAAAATGCCTTTTAAGCCTGGCTACGTCGTCATGGCCGCTGAACGCCTCCATCCTTTCTATGTTCCTGTGCATGCCTGCATAAGTCAGGTTGGCGCTGCCTGTCGCGGCAATGCCCTCGCCTATATAGATCTTTTCATGGACGAACGAATCGTTAACGCTGCGCACATTTATGCGCGGGCGCCTGCCCCTGAATGCAATCCTGTGAAGCGCAAGCATCGCAAGCCATAGCCCGAACACGTCTATAAAAATCAGCGCGAACGCATACATGCCGAGAAAATACGCCAGCGCCGCTATCGCGGCCACATATGCCCCGTGCAAAGGCCTTGGCCCTGGAGCAGCGATCCGGCCTGGCCGGCCAAAAACAGTGCGCTTGGTCTGCTCAGTCGTAATGAGGTATACGTTCTTTCTAAGTGCAACGCGAGCCAGCATCTTTGCGTAATAGCCGCTTACGTAAGGCGATATTATGTAAAGGCTCTTGCCCTTCGAGAAGATTATGCGCTCTACAATCCTGTAGGAGTTTTTGCCGCTTTCAGCTTTATCTAGCGCCATCTGCATGCCGTTTCACAGGGCCCTTATCGCAACCCTCATGCTGGTGTCCATCACTTCCACAGGCACAGGCGACAGCGATTCAGGGAATTCCTTTGTAAGCGTTATTCTCTTGGCGTTGAGCGATCGCTTCAGCGATTCCGAGAACGACTCTATCGCCTTGCCGACCTGGCTCTCGGCGTCTATGTATATCTCTATAGCGTCGGATCGCTTTAGGCCCATGCCCTTCCTCTCAAGCTGTATCCTCCTTGCAAGCTCGCGGACCATGGCCTCTTCAAGCAGCCCCTCGCTTAGCTCCTTTTCTATCGCGACATACCCTCCTTCGAAGGGCTTCATGTTTTCGCTCATGCTGAATTCAAGCAGCGAAACGTGCTCTGGCCTTATCCTGGCAGGCCCCATCTTGGTGTGAAGCGTATAAGAGCCATCGGATTCGAACCCCTTTTTGATCTCTGAAGGCTCAGTATCGGCTATCGCCTCTGCCACTGCATTCGCCATGCCCTTGAATTCTGGGCCTATCTTTTGGAACTGCGGCTTTGCCTCGAGCCCAACCTTCTGCGCGCTCTTCACGTCAACAGCCTTCGAATTGGTGTACTCTGCTATAAGGTTCGAATAGCGCAGCAGAGTGTTGTATTCCGAGGCGCCCTTTGCCTCTATGGTCGCCTTGCTTATCGGCCACCTTAGGGGTATGCGCTCGGCCTCCCTTGCGTTTAGTATGGCGCTTATTGCCGACTTTGCTATCTCGAATTCGGCCTCCAGCTCCTTGCTTATGTATTCGCTTTTGCCCTTGGGCCACTTTTCCATGAATACGCTCTCTTCAGCGCTGCGGAGCATCTTCAGGCTGATGTATTCAGATGTAAACGGTATTATTGGCGCTGCAAGTATGAGCACAGTGCTAAGCACATTCCCCACAATCTGCATCGTAGACCTTTGCAGCAGCTTGCTGCTCCCAAGCAGCTTCTTCTTCGCCACCTTGAGGTAGAACCTGCTGAAGTCCTCGTTGACAAAGTACCTTATCTTGTTCGCAGCTATGTGCGACTCGTAGTTCTCGTATGCGTCCGTGACGTCTATAATCAGCGACTGCAGCCTTGACATTATCCACCTGTCTTCCAGGTCGTCTGGCTTCTTTGGAGTCTTGTTCCATTTTGGATATGCGTTGATCAGGCGCCCATACTCGCTTATCAGGTTGGCAGTGTTGTATAGTATGCTTATTGTTCGTTCCGCATCCTTGAGCTCCCTCCTGCTGAACATCATATCAAGCCATGGCGTGTGGCTAACGCTCCAGAGCCTGAACGCATCGGCGCTCACTATATTGGTAAGCTCCCTTACAGGGACATAATTGCCAAGCTTCTTGTGCATCTCCCTTCCATCCTCTGCAAGCAGCATCCCGTCGACGCCTATGTGCTTGAACGGGCACCTGCCGTATGCAAGGACGCCTACCTTTATCAGGCCGGAAAACCATCCCCTGAGCTGGTCCTTGCCCTCTATTATGTAGTCCACGGGGAAAAGCCTTTGGAATTCGCTTTCCTCTGATATGCTTGCCCTGAACGCTATGCTGGAGTCGAACCATACATCTGCAACGTCCTTAACGCGCTGCATATCGCTTCCGCATTTCTTGCACCTGAGCTCCACCGCATCTATGTACGGCCTGTGCAGGTCTGTAAGCGAATCCACAGAATGCTTGTCAGTAGCGCTTTCCCTGAGCTCCTCCAGCGAGCCGATTACCTGCCGCTCGCCGCACTTCTCGCAAATCCATATCGGCAGCGGTATGCCCCAGTACCTCTGCCTTGATATGCACCAGTCTGGCGAGTTAGACAATACGTCGGCCTGCCATGCCTTTGCCTCGTCCGGATGCCACTTCGCTTTTGCGTTTTCGGCAAGCATTTTTTTCTTTACTTTCTGTATGTCAAAGAACCACTGCGGCGTGGCTATGAATATGAGCTTGGAATCGCACCTCCAGCAATGCGGATAGCTGTGGGTTATGCTGCCATTGAACAGCAGCGCCCCGATCTGCTTCAGGTCTGCGATGACTGCTTTGTTTGCCTCGTCCGGAACAACCAGGTGCTCGTACTTGCCTGCTTCTTTCGTGTATTCCGCATTGCCTGCCACAGGGGAAAATATGGGCAGCCCGCGCCGCATGCCTGCATTGTAGTCTTCAAGCCCGTGCCCTGGCGCTATGTGCACAAGGCCTGTCCCTTCATCCATTGTCACAAGGCCCTCCTCGCATATTACCTTATGCACGCTGCGCAGCTCCTTCTGCATCGGCACAAACTGCTCCAGCGGGTTTGCATATTCAAGACCTTCTAGTTCAGATCCGTAGAATTCGCCAGTTATCACAGCGCTTTCATTAAGCATCGATGCCACCGCATCTGTGCGCTTCTTAGCAACTATCAGCAGCCTGCCGCCGAATTTGGCAAGAACATAAAGCTCTTTCGGATTTACTGCAACAGCAACGTTTGCAGGCAGGGTCCACGGGGTAGTTGTCCATATCAGGAGCGAGTATGAGCCTTCTTCGGCGTCTATCTTTGCGTTCGAGCCGTTCTTAACGACCTTGAACGTTACTGCTATCGAAGGGTCGTTATCCTCCTTGTACTCTGCCTCCATAGTTCCCTGCGACACAGGGGTCTGGCATCTCGGGCAGTACAACGTTGTTTTTGTGTCGTTGTAAAGCAGTCCGTTGTCGCTTATGCGCTTGAACATGCTCCAGGCAGCCTCTATGTAGCTGCTCTTGTATGGTATGTAGGGATGCGCGAAATCAAGGGTTATGCCGAACCTCTCGTAATCGCTGTCCATCCTGCCTATTCCTTCATCAACATAGGCCCTGCATTCCTTTATGAACGATTCAACGCCTATCTTTGTCTCTATGTCCTGCTTGCTCTTGAGCTCCAGCTTCTTCTCAACCTTGTTCTCTATGGGAAGCCCGTGGACATCATAGCCAGGCATGTCGCGCACGTCATAGCCCCTGAAGCGCCTATACCTCAACGTTATATCCTTTATCGCCTTTACCCACATCTGCCCCGGATGCAGGTCGCCAGTCACGTATGGCGGCCCGTCAAGAAAATAGAAAGGCTTTTTGCCCTTGTTCCTCGCACGAAGCTTGCCCAATATGTCATTGTTCCTCCAATAGTCCAGTATCTCAAGTTCATTCGCATTTAGGTCAAGCATAAGCGACACACCATTACTTTTATGTTTGCCAGTGTTTAAAGCGCTTTTGTATAACTGAACTGCACCACTAGCGAGAATCAGGCTGTTGCTGCGCGCGCCACTTGCGTAAACCTTTTAGACTTGTATGCCCTGCGCTTTCGCATGTCGCTCCAGCAGCTCTTGCATATGGTAAGCCTGAGCGTCTTTGTAGCAGTCTGCGAGCTCTTTATGCAGCTGTTGCATATTGTCCTGCCGCAGTAGTCGCATTTGTATTGCTTATAAATTTCTCTCTTGCATCTTTCGCAAAATGTCGTCATTGTCTCTCCTTTTTAAATATGAAAAGCGCCTCTGGCGCTAGCAGGCGCGCGCACGTTTCAAAAACGCATTTATTGCGCATGCCGTTAAGCTTGTAAACTGATCCTCTTCGTAATGCATGCCTGCCTGTATAACTTTTATGTTAGCAAAAGCTATATACCTTACATCTGCTCCTTTACCTGTGCAAGATTATTTTTATGGCAAATCGGCAAATTTATATATTATGCGCACATGCAACATAAAGGTTGCAAGATTGCGGTGAATATATGCACAAGAACGCCAAAAATGCAGGTTCGGCCGACGCAACCCTTGGCAAAATGATTGCTCTTGGGGCTTATGCCGAGGACGAATGGCCTAACGCAATAAAGTTCGATACGAAAAGGGACGCATCCGAATTCCTAATTGGGATGCTGCTCATAGGCGATGAAAAAAGCAGTAGTAAGGCGCTTAGCGCCATAAGGTCAACCCTCAGCGGCAACTGCCCTGGCGAGGAACGCGAATACTTCATACATGTCGGCACTGCCCTTGCAGAAGGCAATGGCAGGCACGCTCAGGCAGCAGGCAAGGGCCTTATGGTCCTAGACTGTGCGCTTGAAGAGGGCAAGAAAAGCGCCTGCGTGCCCTATGCCATGGAAGCCATCAGGGTCAGGGATTCCGAAGCCATGGGAATAGCGCTGAGGATAGTGTACGAGTACGGCACAGAGGGCCAGAGGCTTCTCGCAAACAATGCTTTGGAAGCAGATCCTTCTGATGGAAACCTGCTTGCCGTGCATTACCTGAACTACTCGGCTGCAGACAGCTCAAAGGCCCTCGCAGGCTTGCTGGGCAGCAGCAACCCAAAAATAATAGAGGCTGCGGCCGACACTATCTATTTTAGCATAGCAAGCATGACTCCGCAGCGTGCCAATGCCCTTTTCATGCCTTCATTGAAAGCATTGAAGGCATGCAGCGCAGAAGGCTATTCGAAAACCGCGGAAAAGCTCGCAGGTATAGCTTCCACGCTGTATTTTTTCATAGACAAAAAGACAGAATCGCGCAGCATGGAAATCGCTTTGGAGCTTGCTGAATCCGATTCGCCTGCCCCTTTTGCCGCAGGCTATGTGCTTGTCGACAGGATGCGGCTCAAGCGCCTAGGGCAGAAGCTGAACATGCCGGAAGGCACTGGCAGCAAGATGCTTAAGTTCGAATACTACGAACAGGTATACAGGCTTACAAATTCACATTCAAAAAATCCAGACTCATTATCAGTATATGAAAGCTACATGGATAGCTTATATGAAATGGTGCGCATGCACGACATCCCTGAATCGCTGTATATTAGAAATATGGCCAGGCTTCGCGAATTGCGCAGAGGCTCAGGCAAAGAGCTAGACAAAGCGGAGGGCTGACATTGCAGTGCATGCAGGTTAATGACAGCATGCGCATTTGCAAGCGTTACTTCGTGCTGCTGCATATTTCATAAATAGATTTGAGCCTGTTGAGGGCTATGTTGTCCTTGTAGCAGCTTGTGCTTTCTGCCCCCCTGAGCGATATTCCGATATTGTAGCGCACATTTGCGCCTACAAGTATCTTGTCTACAGTGTTGATGAACATGG
The DNA here is from genome assembly GCA_023485295.1 of Candidatus Marsarchaeota archaeon. Classification (NCBI taxonomy): domain Archaea; kingdom Thermoproteati; phylum Thermoproteota; species Candidatus Martarchaeota archaeon. Next base: position 153,915 of record JAMCZQ010000002.1, read on the forward strand.
AAATGTACTCCTCGTCTCTGCCCTCATTGGCCATTGCAACAAGCTTCTTGTGCAATGCTACTGGCGTGTTCGTGGCCTCAGGGCTGTAGAACTTGCTGCTCAGGACTTCTGAATACGTTGCAACCTTGTTGAGCAGGCGTATGCTGCTCCTTGCAATCCTCGGTTTGTCAATAAATGCGTCTACCAGCTTGATATCGAGATCCAAGAGCTTGCTGTGCGTTCCCTTAAGCCGCCCAATCTCATCTGACAGCAGCGCGGTGTCCAGCACCTCTATCAAAACGTCAGTATAAGCCCTTCGCAATTCTGCCCGCTCTGCGGTTTCCGAGCTGTTGCATCTTTTGTCCATTTCCTCAGCAATGTGCTTTATGTTATCATGTTCCTGCCTTATAATGCGCCTTGCTGCCTCTGAGTCGTATTTAGGCATAGCTCCGTCCTTGCTGTACAGCCTTTCAGCATGCCTCAGGGCGTTGTGCAGCACTATATTCTCATCGTAGCCTCTGTCGCCAAGCAAAGAGCTTTTGCGATGGCTAGTTTCCATAAAAGAACTAGCAGATACAAGATATTTACGGTTTTTGCTTTTGGCAAAAGGGTTTTATTCTTTTAAAGCATATTATGGATGTGATTCTATGGCTAAGTTTACATGGTTGGGGCATGCTGCATGGATTGTAGAGGCTTCAGGCAAAAAGATCCTGATAGACCCTTTTATAGACGGCAATCCCTCTTCGCCGGTGAAAAGCAGCGATATCAAAGGCATAGACTACGTATTTGTAACCCATAACCACTCAGATCATTTCGGCGATTCCGTCAAAATTGCAAATGCCAACAACGCAAAATTCGTTTCTGTATTTGAGACCGCCGAAGAAGCCAAGAGGAAAGGCCTTAAGGAAAGCCTAAGCGTAGGCATGAATGCCGGTACTCTTGTGCCAATAGATAACATCCATGTGGCAATCACATTCGCCTTGCACAGCGGCAATCCTTCCGGCTTTATAATAAAGGCTGGCAATCTCACATTATACCATGCAGGCGACACTGGCCTTTTCAGCGACATGAAGCTTATCGGCGAGCTTTACAGGCCTGACGTTGCAATGCTGCCAATAGGCGGCTTCTTCACAATGGGGCCGAGGGAAGCTGCAACTGCCGCGCAGTGGCTCGGCGCCAAGGTGGTATTGCCAATGCACTTCAACACATTCCCTGCTATACGCCAAAGGCCGGAAGAGCTGAAGGAGCTGCTTGCAGGCAAGGCCGAAGTGCCTATGCTTAAGCCAGGCGAGTCCTATACATACGGATAAAGCTCAAAACCAGCATGGTCCTTAATTTTGCAAAAAGCTTGGCAAAGGGCAAACAAGCCGTACCACATCAAATTAGACTTAAGCTGTTTACTTTCCTAAATGTGCAGTCTGCAAAATGTATTTAAACACATCAGTTCCATCTTATTGTGAAATACAAATATTTGGTGGTTGTGATGGGAGGAAATGGAACCTAATTAGTGGATTTTTATTTTTCGTTTTCTAGTGACTTTTTATAATAGTTATTGTATATCCAGGTTTTGGTAATGTCTACTTTCCTGTAGCCTAATTTACCTATTAAAATGTTTGTTATTATAGAAGATTCGATTTCTATACCGCCAGTATTTCATTTTCTATGAGCTGGTGGTAGGTGTACTGTGCTGAGCCAGTTTTAAGCTGTTTACTTGCCTAAACACACAGATTGGGAAAAGTATTTAAACACATCAGTTCCATTTTGTTGTGAAATATAAATATTTGGTGATAATGATGGGAGGAAGTGGGGATTAAATTTTGTATAATTAATGTTTTGTTTCATTTTTCTAATAATGCTTTATAGTATTTTCTGTATACTCGTGTTTTTTGTGTGTCTATTTTTCTGTAACCTAATTTACCTACTAAAATATCCGTTATTATAGAGGATTCTATTTCAATCCCTTCTGTGATTTTGTAACTCTGTTTTTCCAGTTCTTCCAAGTCGCCGTTTTTATACAGTGGCGCTATGCGCATTACCCCGTATGGAGAACCTATGTCGCCTTCAAATATGTACTTGTTTAACGGAATAGTTTCTGGTTCAAAAATATTGTTTTTGAACCAATCTGTATGCTTTACGTTAAACTTGCCGATTTCAATCTGTTTTGCTATCAATACTGCAGTGTCTTTTATGGGTGGGTTGTCCATTGTGAGGGTTATTCTTTCTATCATTTCGTTTTCTATGAGCTGATGATATGTGTACTGCGCCGATCCTGGCTTCAGGCCGTATTTCTTGTCTATGTCAGAGAAGCTCATCATGCCGTTGCTGTTGAGTTCCTTAAGTGTTGCATACTCCCTTAGGAATATCTGCTCTGGCTTCTTCCTTGGCTGCTCTTTGCTCCTGTGCCAGACCTTCTCTTTCATTAGATCGAAAAACTCTTCCCTTAACGGCACATACCCTATTCCCTGCGTAAAATAGCTAGAATACCATATCCCTGGGCATTCGGCAAGCGCTTTGCTGGACCTCAGCGCGTACACCATGTTTTCCGCTGCGCCAGGGTCTGAAGCAAGGAAGAACATGAAGAAGTCGTATGCGCCCCTTGTTAGGAATGCAAGCTGTATGTGATTTTCATCTTCTATTATCTTTTTAAGCGCATCCACATCAGGCCGTTTGCCTGTGAATTTTGCCACTGCGAAGAATCTGAAAAAGCCAAACTTGTTAAGGAATACGTGTTCTATGGTATAATGTATCCCGTATTTTTGCTCTATCTTTTTTATCCAGTATTCTGTCTTTGCATATGAAAGCCCTACCTTGTTTGCAATGCTTGATACGCCCTGCCTCGGGTCAGTGCTTATCTCCTTTAATATTGGAATCTCATAAGCGCTTTCAATATATTCAGCATTCTTTTGTGCTTCTGCCTTCTTTAGCATGCTTATGTATTCATCAAGCGTTTTTATGCCTTTCAGGTATGCGCGCTTCCTAACGGGCTCTGAAAATTGCCCATTCGGCTCTATCTTGCCTATGAATAAAGAGATTTTCCTGTTCTGCCTTCTTGAAGGATCCCATTTTGAAGAAGTTTCGAAGATATATGTGCTCCCGTCGTTGCGCTTTTTTAACTCTATGTGGTGCCTGTGGGTTTTTTTAAGCGATTCTATTATCGCTTTAACGTTTTCTTCCAAAAACTCCCCTTTATTGTTGTTATATTCTATATACTAATATTTAAACATTTTGTAATTTTATTTTATTAATACATATTGCTGGAAATGCCATAATTATATATACTAATCACCTATTTTATTATAATCAATATCTAATTTCCAGTATATGTCTATATATCAGGTTTAATTTCTACATAAAGCTATTTATAAAAGCTTGCCCATAATACTAATCAAGGATGTTTGCCCGGGGATAAAAATGCAAGAAAGCAATTTTGCTTTATGTGCTCTGTTTCTTAATACCCTACCCACCTATACCCCGGCATCGTCCGACATATCCTATTAAACACTGTAACTAGAGATGAGAATGTATGTTTGGGTTTGGAAGGAAAAGCGAAAAAGCGGGCAATGACAATAGGCCCATAAAAGTAATTAGGATATCTGAAAACAGCTGGCAGATCGTTTACGCTGATGAATAAAAGGGTGGAATCATGGATAAGCAAAACTCAAAGGCTAGCGCACGCGCTGCGAAGCAGCGCAAAATGCATGTGAAGGATCCCAAAAAGTTCTTCATGGTTAAAAGGAACGGCAAGACCTATCACAAGTTTTTCCTGATAAAGCCAAAGCAGGGGATGGACCTGAACGCTCTTGCAAACGACCTCGCTTCGCTTCCAGATGTCTTGGAAGTATATGCAACAGAGGGCCCGATAGGCTTCATGGTAAAGGCGCGTTTTGACGGAGAGAAAGAGCCTGAGGAAGTCGCTAATTACATAAAGAAGAACGTTTCAAAGGATTACGGCACTCTTGTGAGTTACATAAACTTCAAAAGGTGCAGCAAATGAAGATAGCGCATTGGTACTACAAGCACTTCAACAACGAAAAGCTCATTGAAGAGCTTTCAAAGCCGGTTGAAGGCGAATACGTGGTATTGAAAGAGGGCAACATGCTAACGCGGGTAAAGAAAGAAGAGCTTGCCGAATACATAAACCACCTAAAGGAGGTAGGAAATTACTATCTTGACAGGTACGAGCAGTGCAAGAAGGATTACGGCCATCTTATAAAAACTGAAAAGCCTTGCGCTGCAAACATCAACGCATGCAATGGCTCCAACAGCATTAATGCAGAAAGCAAATAGCCAGGGATTTGTACCGCTAATCCGCAGTTTATTGCTAAATGCCTGCCAAGCTTGGGAAAAGCGATGGCTTCTCTTCCTTGAGGTTAAGCGAATTGTAGAATTCCACCCTGATCCTGTTCTTGCTCCTTAGCTTTGCCTTGTAGAACGGAATATAGAATACAGAATACGATTCAAGGGCGCACCCCGGATAATTGCTTGCGACTATGCCCTCTGCATTCTTTGAATCAATATCAAGAAGCCTGCCTTCAGGCATGGCCTTTGCTGTTTCTGGCAGCTTGATTTTGCCAAGGGAAAGCGGCACTGCTGTATAAGCCTTGCCGTTGAATGCTGCTAGCGACATGCCCTCGAGCTTCATCAGCGCCCTTTCCGCGTTTTCTATGCTGATTCCGCAATCCTTTGCAAGCTTCTCGCTGCTTGCGCGCCCGCGCCTCCTCAATGCGGCAAGCAATGCAGCTTCTGCTCTTGTGAGCCTGGGCAGCTTCTTCCTTGCATACTTGCGTACGCTTATGCCGTTTCCTATAGACACTTCGCGCATGTCTCTGTCATAGACCGCGTCCGCTTCATAAAATTCGGATCCTTTGCCATGCGGCACCATTACCTTGATATGCAGGAACGGCACATATATCGTTTCTATGGACTCCAGCGAATAGCCAGGCCTATGCGCCAGCCTGGATATCGGATTCTTGCTTGAGGCAAGCTTTTCTTCAAGCTCGCGCCTGCTGTGCAAGTTTGACAGCACGCTTATCTCTTCTGGCTGCGCGCGCTCATGCAGTCGCGCCTGCCCATGCAAAGCAGGTGCGGCATGCTGCGCACGCTTAAGCTGCGCGATTATCTCGCCTGCGCTGATGCCTCCTATGCTGCTGCTGTTTATCGATGGGGTTCCGCCAGCATGCTCTACGCTCCTTGCCTTTACCTTGAAAGCCTGCTCGATGCCAATGCCGAAGGGCAGGAATTCCCCTGTGCCAAGGCGCGCAACCTCTTCCATGCGTTTTCTATTTTGGAGCAGTATGCTTATGCTTTCGAAATCGTTTTCAAGCGTAAGCCTGCCTATGAAGCCGTATGAGCATTGCGCAAGCACGTTCTTGCTTATGTTTGCAGGCCTCTGCGTTGCCACTATAAGGCCTATGCCGCGCTTCCTGCCCCTTACGCTTATTTCCTCAATTATGTTTATGCTTTTCTTCACAACCTGGGGCGCGAATTTGTCCGCTTCTTCTATTACGACAAGGTAGGGCTTTCTGATGCCCTCTTCAGCATTGTACAGCGCTTCTAGGGCTTTGTATACTTCTGCCTGTGCCTCCTGCAACTCTGACACGTCCATTATTACCGCCTTTGAAGCAAGAACGCTGCGCCTGAAAAGCTCTTCATAGTCGACATCGAAGCCTATGCTTGCGTTTTCGCCTTTGCCAACGACTATCAGGCCGAACTGCTTGCCTATGTTCGTATACTCGCCTTCCGTATCAACAAGCAGGAAAGGCAGCCCAAGCTTAGTGAGCTCCTCAGCAAATACGCCGACAAGGAATGATTTTCCGGAGCCGCTCTGACCTATTATGCAGCACCTGCCAGTCACAACCTTCTGCGCGTCTATGTCTACTCCCTCTCCAATATTCACGATCATTTCAAGCATCCCGTGCCATTCATCGCATCAGCCCGGCTTAAAGTTTGCCTGCAGCGTAGCGTTGCCCTTCAATACCAGCTTTGTCGGTATTGTATGCAGCGAAATCACGTTTGCATGCGTATTGTTGACCGACCAGTTGCTGAAAACATATGATGCTGGCGCATCCGCGTAAATCGTATAATTGCCTGGCAGGAAAGGTATTGTTACGCCGCTTGCGTAGGAAATGCCGTTTATCACAACCTTCCCAGAGGCCGGGCTTGCCTTTACTGCCAGGTAAGCCAAGCGCAGGGATGCTGGCTCCAGCTGCGTCGTAGCTGTGCCCGTCGATATGTAAGGGCCTGTGCATGTGCTGCCGCTGCACGTGTCATAGTAAAGCTTGAAATTCGCCACAATGCTGGTGCCTGCTGCCGGCTCTACTGAGCCAGGAATGCCTACAGTGCACACGACCTGAGACCCAGTCGGTGCAGTCTGCGGCGCGCATGTGCCTGCATAGCTGTTCGTCCCCTTGGAGCCTATGTTGCTTGCTGTGAGATTTATGGAGCCTGGAAGGAATTTTATGCTGACGCCAAGATTGTTTGTGAACACCAGCGTGAATTCTATCGGAAGCGGCGGAGAAACATGGTATGCAGTGATGTAGGTGCTTGTGCAGAGCATGAGGGGCTGTATATTGCATGTCGATGCAAGATACTGCGCAGGCGCGAACGGTCCTGTTAACAGAAACACGAATGCCACAACTATCGCTATGAGGAGCAAAGCCCAGGAATAGACACTCATCATCTCCAATGCAGACTGGAGCTTCATGCTCCCGCTTCGCTTAAAATAACGCTTTCCTGGTCGCATCAATATTACAATGTGACCTGATATATTTAATAAGTATTGCGCAGGCCTCCACCCATGCATGGCCGGTAAATCGCCTAAACGGATTTGGACAAAAAGTTTAAATAGTATATAAATTGCAGTAACAAAAGGCGACATGATGGAATACGCTAAGGATAAGGCCCAGAAAGCAGGTGCAGCCGACGCCGCACTTAAGCAGCGCTCAATAATATTCTTCTACGACAGAGCATCTGAAGCGCTTTCAGATGCATCAGGCACGGGCGACTTTATCAACAACCTCCGGGGCGTAAGAGGAGCGCTTAAGAATATAGAGTATTCCACAGAGTGGAGCAATTTTCCGTTCAATGATACAATAAAGAATACAGTGTTAAAAAATTCAGAGCTACTGATAAATTCATTCAACACATTGGTTGACATCGTGCAAAACGAGGCCACAAAAACCATAGCAACTTGGCGCCAGTCGATAATTGGAAGCTATGCGAACGCCAGGAAACTGGAATACACTGACATTAACGCGCTGAAGCGCACTATAGCAGAGATGCAGATTTCCTCCTTGAAGCCAATGGCAGGCGCGAAGTCGGATTATAAAGGCACTGACGAAAACGGCGAGACGATCCCGGAACTGGCGGCAGAGCTTTCGGCACTTAGAGACGTTTACAAAAGCGTCGATTCGTTATACCCCCTATATAGCGCAGCATTGAATCTTGACGAGTCTTTGAAGAAGGCAATAATCATACAGGCAATGGCAAATAATTCCAACGCCGTAGAATTCGACAGATTCAGCGAGGATATTACAGATATAGCGTCCAAATTGGTAGAGGACTGGGCGCTGCAAGGCAGGCTACCTGGCAAGCACGCATTCAAGCTTATTTCCGGGCTGCGTCAATTCAAGCAGGTCTTCGAGCTTTCATTTAGCAGGCAGGTGAAATTTGAAGACGAAGAGCCTCCAAAGCCGGAAGCGATCAAAAAGGCCCTGCCTCGCGTGCATTACGAGCCCGACACAAAGCTGCTCAGGTATTAGCGTCAAGGCTAAGCCTTCATCTTGCGCAAAGCTAGCGCTATTGCAGCTGCTACCAGAACCACAGCAGCAATGGCAATCGCGGCATATATGTCGTAGTTGCCGTGCCGCTGCACCTTTGCCTGGGGCACTGTAGTGGTATTCACAGCTGCGCTATAAAAGTTTCCTGGCTTGACAGCAAACGGCACAACAATGTTCGTGTTGGGATTGCCTATGCTTGATCCATTCGCGTAGCCAGGTACGTAAACCTGCGCCTCCGGCCTGCCCATAGCAATCCAAATCGGGTTGCCTGAATTCGCATTTACTGTTGCATTTGAATACGTAGAAGCTGCGCGCTCCAGTGCAGCCAATGATGTAAGGCAGTTGCCTGTGGGATTTGAAAGATTTGAGGCAACGGACTGCACGCATTTGCCTGTAGTCGCATTTGGCATTATATTCGGGTCAAAAACGTAAACAACTACTAAGTACCATGGTATCAGGTCCTCAGAGAACGTAGTGTTGACAAAATGGGTGTGCGCAGGCATTGGCAGCACACCTGCCGGCAGGCTGCTGCTAAAATTGGTGTCTTCTGCTTCTATAGCGCTGAACAATGGAGAATACACGAGCTTCGGATCTATTGGGCATTCGGACTGTGTGCCTCCGGCGCCGCAGTCTGTATACACCAAAGAGTTGTTGAAGCTTGCAAACCCGTCTATCGAGTTGTATGCGCTGTAGCCGAATATCGACATGCCTGCGTATGCAGGCACCAATATCCAGTCAGGAAGCGCATCTGTTTTAGGCGCTGAAATGCCTGCATAGCACTGCGTAACTGAGGACGCATTTGACTGGCTATTTGGCAACGCCGACAGCGGCGGATAGCAGCTATAGTTGCCAGAATAGACATAAACTGCCTCAGACCCGTTGAAAAAAGCCCCGCTCTCGTTAGCAGTAGGCACAACTGCAGCACTTGCGTTCCCTGCAATAATCATTGCGGCAATGAGCATTGCAGCAAAAATACAGGCGTAATTCATAAAACGCATGATACTATATGGCCTAGCAAATCTTTTAATATTATTATAGGACAATGCAATGTGCTGATACAATGGAAAAGACGCTGTCGGAGAAGGCCGCGATAAAGGTCATAAAGGACGAGTCTTTCAGCGACCTCTCGCACAAGAAATGGCTCGTAGAAGTGGAGCTGAGAACATATGCAAGCATAGAGGAGATAGCGATGTACAGCAAGTATCCGACGCTGTCAATCGCAGCATTTTCAAAGATAAGGACCGAAGACGGCAAGGTTGCTTTGCTTCGCAAGCTGATCAGGAGCAACAACAACGAGAATATAATTTCCATAGCGCATGAAGTATTGCTCGGGATTGACTCCAAGGCCCTGCTATGGGATATCTATTCCGAAAAGAATGCAACGCAGGAGCTAAAGGCAATGGTCGAAAGGCGGATTGACGGGAACCTTGTGCCCCCAAGATCTACACTGATACGCACTGATGCAAATGCAGAATAGCAACAACAAAAAGCAATAAATATAAGCGCGAGCATAATAATGAATGTGGTAAGAATGGCAAAGCAGGAAAATTCAAAGAAAAAGAAGTCAAAGGCCGAGCTTAAAAAAAGGATAAAGAAGGGCTACAGGACCCATGACCCGCATTCGGAATTGTACAAGAAGGAATATCACCAGGTAAAATACACAGACCAGATATGCCCCATATGCGGGAGCAGAATAGATGAGAATGGAATGTGCGCATGCGGCGCAGGCGATTCATAAGCAATCAGCTGTGCCTAGCGCTTCAGGTCTTTTTCTGAAATCGCGTGCCCAAGCACCCTTGACTTTGCTTTCAGGTGCTCTTTGACCATTGCATTTGCAGGCTTTATGTGTATGCCCTCTGGTTCCACTTTAATGCCGTATTTCCTCAATTCTTCTATCTTCTTTGGATTGTTTGTCATAAGTCTTACGGACTTTATGCCAAGGTACTTCAATATGCCAGCGGCAGCCAGGAACGACCTGCTTTCAGGTTCGTATCCTAGCCTTTTGTAAGCATCATACATGTTTGCAGGCTTGCCATCCTTGTCCTTTGCATTGACCACTTTTCCGGAGCGCCATTCAAACACGTGCGAATATGCGGCAACCTTGGCTGCAATGCCGTTGCCAGCGCCCTCCTGGTTCATGTAGATTATCATGCCGCTTCCGTGCCGCTTTATCCTTTTCATGGCCTCGTCAAGCTCCTCCCTGCATTCGCAGTTGGTTGCGTGGAACAGCTCGCTTGTGGCGCATGCCGAATGCACCCTGAGCAGCACGTTGTCCTTTTTCAGGTTCTTCTTCGCATCGCCGTAAACCAGTGCAGTGTGGAATTCGCCGGTAGTATAATCCCCAAAAACCATGTATGTCCAGCCGCCAAGCTTTGTCGGAAGCGGGGTGCTGCCAAGAAGCGTTACAGCCCCTTTGCGCTTAAGCTTGCCTTCGATGTCATGCGACAGCTTCCCAGGCTTTTTCCAGCGCTCCTCGAACAAGCGCATTTCATCGTTAATGCCTGCCATAGGATCGCTCAGAAAACGCGCCTGCTCTCAAGCAGCTGCTGCACGCTTGTAAGCGGCGTCCCGTCTTTTTCAACTTCCTGCTCTGCTGGGAATTTTTCCATGTAATTTGGTATGTTTGCCTTTATCCTGTCTTCGTACGTCTCAATAAACTCGTTTTTGTAGAATACTCCCACAGGGATCTTGTCATCTGGCATGTATGCATTCTTTATTGCCTGCGTCATCTTTGCCATTGTTTCCGAGGGGTCGTGCACCTCAGGGTCGTCTTCCAGCTTGTATATCCTCTGCCTGAACCATTCGTTTGTATTTATGTCGTTGTAGGTTGGGCATGGCTGCAGTATGTCTATAAGGCCCATACCCTTGTGTTGCACTCCCTGCTTTATGAGCTCTTTCGTAAGGTTTGTGTCATACGCAAAGCTTCGCGCAACGAACGTATAACCTGATGCAACAGCAAGCGCTATCGGGTTTATCGGGCCGTTTATGTTCGGCTTCGGCAGCGCCTTTGTCTTCTCGCCCATTGGCATGGTAGGGGATGCCTGGCCTTTCGTGAGCCCGTATACCCTGTTGTCATGAACTATGATTGTCATGTCCGCGTTTCTCCTGCCTGCGCTTACGAAATGGCCTACGCCTATGCCGAAGGTGTCGCCGTCGCCAGCGTCTATTATCACCTTCATGCTGGGGTTTGCAAGCTTTATGCCTATCGCGAACGCCAAGGCCCTGCCGTGCAGAGTGTGCACCCCGGATATAGGGCCTGACACAAAGTGCGGAAGCTTTCCTGAGCACCCAATTCCTGACACTATCACCGCATCGGTGAAGTCAAGCTTCATTTCGCTTAAAGCGCTTTCCACTCCGCGCAATATGCCGAAATCGCCGCAACCCGGGCACCAATCATTGAACTCTAATTCTTCATTTGCCTCCATTCAAAACCACCTTCTTAACATCGCTATTTACAATCTGCTTCACTGCTTCCACAAGCTCGTCCATGGCCATGGGCCTGCCGTTCCACTTGAGTATGTAGTGCGTCGGCCTGATGCTTGTATTCTCTGTCATTATCTCAGCACCTTGCGCGTTGTAGTTGTTCTCTACTGCTATTATGCGCTTCTTGCCTGCAAGGGCCTTTGCTACGATCCCTGCAGGATATGGCGAAAACAGCCTTACCTGCACCATCTCTACGCTAATGCCATTCTTGCTTAGCGCTTCCATCGCATCCATCACTGCTCCTTTTGGCGATCCCCATGTAAGCAGCACGTTTTCGGCATTTCCAACAATCCTTACCTTGTGTGCGTCGTCTATGTATTTTTCAGCCAGCGCGGCCTTCTTTATCCTCTTTTCATACATCTTTGTCCTATTCATGCTGTCCTCAGTTATATGCCCGTACTCGTTGTGCTCGTCGCCAGTGTAATACATCTTCGCATGCCCTAAGAAAGCGCGCGGCGATGCACCGCTTTCGGTAAATTCAAAGCGCTTGTACTCTTCAGGCTCCTCCGGGAAGACTATGCTGCCCCTGTCTATCTTCATGCCCTTCGGCTGCATTGCTGCCTCATCGACTACCGCATATGCGTTTGCAAGTGTCTTTTCTATTATGTGTATGGTAGGCGTCTGGCATATCTCCGCAACATTCAAGGCAGTCACTGCGTCTTCGAAAATCTCGTTATGGTCCCCGGATGCGATTACTATGCGCGAGAATTCCCCGTGCCCTGCGTTTACTGCAAGCTTAAGGTCCGATTGGCCGCTTCTTGTGGGAAGCCCTGTTGCAGGGGATCCGCGCATGTAATAAGTGACTGTAACAGGTACCTCGTTCATTCCTGCCCAGCTTATGCCCTCGTTCATCAGCGAAAACCCCGGGCCTGATGTGGCTGTTGCAGCCCTGGCGCCAGTCAGAGCGGCGCCGTTCGCGGCGTTTATGGCCGCAAGCTCATCCTCGGTCTGCAGCACTACAACGCCGTTCTTTTCGTCAGAGCCTTCAAGGCTGAGGAACTGGTTTGCTTCTATGTATGTGCTCTCGTCGGAAGCCGGTGTTATCGGGTAATATGACTGGAACCTGAGCCCAGCATAAAGTTTGCCTATTGCAGATATGGTATTCCCGTCAAGCTGCACCCGGTGTCCGCTGCTTGGTATCTCCTTAAGGCTATACCCGTTTTGTGCTGAGCCAAAGCCTGCCTCTGCGGCAAGCTGGTTGAGCTTCAGGAACTTCTCATTTTTGCCGAATACTGCGCTTATCGCATCCATCAAGTATTTTTTGTCAAGGCCAAGTATTGCGAAGGAAGCCCCTGCGCAAAGCATGTTCCTGGCCTTCTCAGCAGTTACTGGGTCAAGCTTGAGCTCGTTAATTATGTTCTTCATAAGCGGGCCGTAATCGATGCCGATGCACTTCACGCCCTTTGAGCTTAGGTACTTTACAACGTCTCCCAGCGTGATGCCAAGCCCTGCGTCCTCCAATATCTTTGCCTGCCTTACGGCAAGTTCGCTTTCCATGGAGCGCACCTTGTCTATTGCAGCGGTTTCCAAAGCCTTGTCATATATGAAATAATCCTTTACTTCGTCAAAATGCTGGAATGCCGTTTCAGTATCGAATGTCGCCAGGATGTTGACCTTTGTTTCTATGCTATGCTGCGGCGAATCGCTAATGATCACATTGAAATAGCTGTGCCTGCCCTTTATGTTGGAAAAGTATTCCCTGCTCCCAAAAATGTAGTAGCCCGCCCTTGCTACGCCAGCGCCAAATATGTTTGCAGACGTGTCGACGCCAGTCCCCTGTGCGCCACCAATCATCCAACTAACTCTCATTAATTCACCGATACTAAATTGCAATAAACTTCTTTATTACTTTCGTAAGCGATTGCATTTTTGCACTGCAACCCTTAATTCCGGCGAATTTGTTGCAGGCGCAGTTGCAAAAGCATTAAATATTATGTTCGGCAAAAAGCAAGCTGCCGTGAATCAATATGGGACACAACGAAAAGGCAAAAATAAGGAAGGCGTCAAAGGCCCTGGCCGCATTCTATTGCGCGGAGATATTCAAAAAAGATATGAAGACGTACCTCGACACAGGCATTGTGCTTCAGGAAGAGCACGAAAAAAACAAGTCATCGCTTTTGAGCCTGATAAGGGAGGACGTAGAGAAAATTCAGGCAGGGCAGCTGGAAAGCACGCAGAACGAAGCCTCAACCGCATATTACGCATCATGGCTTCTGGAGATTTACGAGGTTCCGAAATCAAGCGAGACCATATCTGGCATAATGAAGAATGTGGAAGCGCATGTGAATGACAAGACAATGGCCCTGTATAAATACTGGATCAAAAAAATTAAGGCAGACATATCGAATCGCATGCTTATTTATGCCCTAAAGCGCGATGAGGACGCACTGCAGGACCTGACTAAGGACGCGCACGCTCTAAAGGAATTCAAGGCAGAAGTTTCCCGAATGCTCAGACGCTGACTGGTATACAAAAGCAATAAATAATAGCGTTTTTTATAGGGATTATGCCAACTCTAGAAGTTTCGAAAAGTTCCGAAACAAAATCGTATATATATGACGCGCTTGCGAATTCGTATTCGAGGGTTGCTTCAATGTTTCCAAAGAGCATGCTGCTCCTTTACGGCGATGCAGCCGCAAGCTTGTGCTGCGGCACTGAACTGAGTTCTGGCACGATGACGCTGCTGCTCCTGCCAAATATAACGACTGCCCAATTCAAATACACTCTGGCATCGGAAAAGGGGATTGTTGTGGAGAAGCCTGTAGACAGCCTATACAAGCTCTACGACTCTGTTAACGACATTGATATAGAGATAGGCATATCAAGCAGCAGACAGCAGCATATGAGCACTGATTTGTGGTCTGAACCTGTGCCACGACAATACGGCCCGCATTTCGCAGGCATACCATATAACGAACTTATGTCAAGGTCAAAGGGCCTTAGCGTGAATGGCAAGTCGGTCAATATGCCTGCAATATCGCACAATGTATCAATACTTTATGCATTATGGCGCCTCGATTCGGATGGCGATTACAAGGGCCAGCATACACGAGAAATAGTGCAGACATACAAGCACCACTACAACAGCATGGCGGGGCTTGAGGCAGTACCGCATTCGGCATTCGGCCATTACGGGTATTACTATTCAAAAAGCATGAAGTCCGATATATCGTGCATGCTCAGGGTATAGCCAGCGCAACGAACTTTTATTAATCCAGTGCAAGCCAATATAGAACAGGAAAGCAGCACTTCAGGTGGACCAAACGGACAAATTCAGGTTTTTGGTGTATTCGAGAGCCTTGCGGAGCATTGCAATAATATACATGACGCTGTCGTTCTCGCTTTACCTGCGCGCCCTAAAGGTTCCAATAATATATATAGGCATAGTTGCAGGCGCAACCATGCTTTTCGCGCTTTTCCTTACGATGGCGCTAGGCGTATTCGGCGACAGGCACGGCTACAAGAACGAGCTTATAATAGGCGAGATCGTTGCCACTGCAGGGGCGTTCCTCATAGCCTTAAGCCCAAATACCCCTTTAATAATGGCCGGCATGATTATAGCAGGCATAAGCAGCGGGGCAGGAGGCATGCGCGGCTCATTCTCCCCAGGCTCAAGCGCATTCATAGCAAGCATGTACAGGGATGAATCCGATAGGGTAAGGAAATTCTCCAGCCTTACAAGAGTTGCTGCACTGTTTTCAATACTCGGCAGCGTGATGTTCTCTTCTGTAACCCTGCTTTCGAAATACATCACGCAGCTAGAGGCATACCGCTACCTGTTCCTTGCTTCTTCCGTATTGCTGGCATTTTCGGTATTATGCCTGCTTGTGCTCAATGAGGCGCCAAGGGCAAGAAAGACTACTCGCATAATGAAGAGGTCAAGCATGCTGTACATACTGAGGGTCATAGTTGGCAATTCCCTGGGAGGAGTGGGCGTAGGCCTGGCCATACCTTTGCTGCCGCTGTGGTTTGCGCTGGTATACCACGCAACGCCGCTGCAGATAGGCGTAATATTTGCGATTTCGTACATAACGACAGCCATAGGCGCATCTTATTCTTCGCGCATATCAAAGCGCATTGGCGTTCTAAACACTGCTTCGCTTACAAGATCATTGAACGGCGTGCTGCTTGTGGCAATGGCATTCTCGCCGCTGCTGCCCATTGCAGGCATCATATACATTGCAAGGGCGTTCGTTGCAGGCTCAGGAAACCCAACACGATCCACAATTACCGTAAAAGGCATACACGAAGAAGATTACGGCACTGCAACCAGCGTGCAGGGCATAGCCACAAGGGCCTCGCAGCTAAGCTCTGCTGCAAGCGGCTATTTGATGGATTACGCGCTTCCCGCGCCGCTGCTCATAGGCGGCGTGTTCCAGTTCGCAAGCGGCATTGTCTACAAGCGCTTGCTGAAAGGCAGCTAATGCCTAATTGCAATGGCTATGGTTAGTTATTTAATTTATTCATGCCAATATGATAGCGGTGTTAGATGATGCAGGCTGCAGGCACTACAGGCATTCCAGAAGCAAAGCAGTTTTCTGAAGGGCAGCAGAGAGCAGTGAAAAAAAGCAGCAAGCGCATTTATGCAGCTGCAGTAATCATCATAATTGCCATAATCGCAATAGCAGCCCTATTCATGCAGGCGGGCAGGCCATCAGCCCCAAGGCCATCCAGTGTTGCCACCACATCGATAAACTCTTCAGCGCCTACTACGATATTCCAAACTACGACAATACCGCAGCATTACGCTGGGCTCAGCGGCTACATTAGCTGCATAGGTCCGTCATACAATGCCACTTCAGAGTTAAGGCAATTCGCCTATGCACCTATCTCTTCAAGCGGCACCCTTGGCGCATGGAGCACGCCTATTCAAGCACCTATAGCATTGCTCTACCCATCGTGTTTTTCCGCGTCGGGCAACTTTTACTGCATTAACGGATTCACGCAAAATTTCTCAAGCGAAATATTGTCTCTTTACATGCATGTGCCCGATACTTCTGGCACGCAAAACGCCACGACCCCATACCAATACTCGCCAATTCCGATCTGCACTTCCTATGAAAACATGGCATTCTGCATTTCTGCAAACACGTCTTCGGCATCCAGCCAGCAATACGTCTATGAGGCGAATGCAAGCGCTTCAGGCCTTTCCCAATGGAAGCAAGTTTCAAAGTATCCTGTCAGCAATTACGTTATTTCTGGATGCACAACATACTCCGGCAATATCTATTGCGTAGGCGGCTATGAAACAAATGCCTCTGGCGAAACGCGTTTCACGCAAAGCGTGTATTATTCCTCCATATACGCAAACGGATCTCTCACAAAATGGCGCCAGACCACCAGCTTCCCGATACCTATTACGCAAAGCAGCTGCACTGCTTACAACGGCTACCTATACTGCACAGGCAGCATGCTGAATTCCTCAATTTATTATTCAAAGATCAATCCCAACGGCTCGATACAGCCTTGGAATTCGGTTGCGTATCCGGCAGGGATAAAGTCCCCATCCTGCGGTGCGCTTGACGGTTACATATACTGCATGGGCGGAATAAATTCAACCTCTGCCTCTGTAAACTATACGTTTATCGCAAGGCTAAACAGCAATGGATCAATAGCCGGCTGGCAAAGGGCCCCAGAATTTCCGGCAGCCCCAGTCATGTACGCAAGTGCAGCTTGTGCCGTAAGCTAAATTAATCCGTTCCAGGGATTCCTTCGCTGCAAAACTTATGCATGCAAATACGCAAAATTGGTGTGAATGGCAGGCGTCAGTCAAGCAAGAAAATCAGCTTATATAGCGTTTGCAGCTGCGGTGCTGCTTGTGGCTGCATTCCTGGCAGTAATTGCATACGTCCATGTGCCCAGCAGCACAGCAAAAGCAACGACTTCCATACCAACAACGGTGCAGCAGCCAAACAGCACGCTTTCATACATCGCATGCTTGCAGCCGTCGTACGCGCACGCGGATTACGGCCTGTACTCTTACGCACCTGTGCGCCGCAACGGCACCCTTGGCGCATGGAGCAATGCATCACGCTTTCCAATACCTGTGCTTCAGACAAGCTGCGTAGCTGCTTCCGGAAGCCTTTACTGCATAAACGGCCTTTCGCAAAATGGCAGCGTATTGCAAATAGTAGCATCTTCCCCTCTTCCTCCAAGCGCGCTTTCGTTGCGCATAAGCTCGGAATATCCGGCATATGCTGCGCCCTCATGTGCATCTGATGGCAACGCGATATACTGCATCGGAGGCTTGTCTGGCGCATCAGGCACGCGCGAGCTGGCATACTTTGCCAATGCAACGCAAAGCGGGCTTTCGAGCTGGCAGAATGCCGCAGAATATCCGCTTAGTGGTTACACTAAGTACTCTTGCACGTATTATGCGTCAGCAATCTATTGCGTGGGGGGCATGCAACGCAGCTCTTCAGGTTCAGGCAATCTTTATTCCAATGCGGTTTATTATTCGCACATCGCAAAGAACGGCTTGCTGTCGGCGTGGTCAAAGGCGGAGAACTTTCCTGTCAGCACATACCAGAGCAGCTGCACAGCCTACAACGGCAGCCTGTTTTGCACCGCAGGCATAGTGCGCAGCGCAATCTACCGCGCAGGCATAAATGCCGCAGGCTCCATCTCGGAATGGTCTGCAACCGCATACGCTGCAAATATAATATCTCCTTCATGCAACGCCTTGGACGGCTACCTATACTGCACCGGCGGCATAAACGCGACAACCGGGTTCTTCGCAAACGCATCCTATGCAGCAAGGATCCTGCCAAACGGCACCCTTGGCGCATGGCATGCTGACAATCCGTTTCCTGTGAACTCTTCAAGAAACTATTTTACCTATTGCACGTCTGCTTAGGCATCGCCATACGCTACGCAAAACATGCACACAAGCCTTAAATAATACATTTGGGACTTTTACAGAATGGTGCAGATGAACTTAGACCAAATGAATGCCGGCATTTTTTTGCGCGGGATGCCGAAGGAATACATTGCGAATGCAAGCGCTGAAAGGGCCATATACGATGCGCTTGCTCACGACGAGGATTTTGCAAGGCTTTGCCACGGGCTTTATTCCAAAGGCTCTTACGAAAGCCTTTCAGAAGTGCTGAAGGGCGTGCTTGAGGCGGAATTCAGGAAGGAATTCAGCGACTTCATAATGGAAAGGCGCACTCCGGAATCCACAATCGGCATTGGCCAAAGGCTTCTTGCCACTGCGCACCTCGGATCAGCCATAAGCATGTTGGATGAAGGCAACCTTGACATTATAAAATGCTTCAAGAATGCCGAAGGCACGCTTGAAATAATGCGCGGGCTGTACGAAGAGCTTAAGAAAGGGCCATCTTCCTTGCGCAAGCAAAAGGACTGAAAAACGGAAGCCCTTAGCTTCCCTTGACAAGCGTGTAGATTGAGGGATCAGCGTTTCCGGAAAGCATCGCCTTAAGCGCGCCTGGCCTTGTTATGTTGAATATATAGCCCTCGGCGCCAGTAAGCCTGCACGTTTCATATAGCTTTGCAAGCTTTGTTGCCATGCCTCCGGTGACATCGACCCTGCTCTTCGAAGCGCCTGTATTCTGCAAGGCGCTGCCGATGTTCGAAGAATCTATAACTGCTATGTGCTTTGCGCTCTTGTCAATCTTGGGGTCTGCAGTAAACACGCCGTCAGTGTCAGATCCGTAAAGGATCTTCGAAGGCGTTATGCTGCGCGATATAAAATCAAAGACTGCTTCTGTCGAGGCTATTGATACACCTCTTTCCCTGTCGATGACCACATCCCCATGCACCACAGGTATGAAGCCCTTTTCAATGGCTTCGCTTATGTGGTCGCAGAAGCCCGCAAGCCCCGTGCCATCAGAAAACGAGAAATGGCCTGGCGAGAATGGGTAAAGCGGCAGCCCGAGCTTAAGCCCTTCGTTCACGAATATTGTATTGAGCTCCTTGGCAGTAAGGTGCGTTATTGCAGCACCAACCCTGCTGTCGCTGTATGCCAGCCCTTCATTTATCCTGTACTTCTTGGCGGGAACGTGCGCAAAAGAGCCGCTCCCATGCCCTATTATTACGTCAAATCCACCAGAGGCGTAAACATCCTTGAATTCCTGCAGCAGGCTAGCTATTGTGACAGGCCCGCTCGAGAGCGTGTTCGGCTTCGACAGGTCAGTTATGGCGCTTCCTCCTATCTTTATGAAATACAATCCCTTCATGCAATGCACTTGAGCGCAAGCACCTAGATCTGTGCAGCCTTAAGCGCTGACCCTTTAACTATCGCTGCAACAATATATAGATGTGCATCCGCTAAACGACAATTGTCAAATAGGCGTTACCTGAGCTTCTCTATCTTGTTCGCAATCTGCAGCAGCAGGTCCAATATGAGCCCTGCTATTATCGAAAGGAAGCCTATTGTAACCAGCATGAATGCTATGAGCGCCCTGCCGATCTCGTTGAGCGTCCCTGTGCTTAGGTAGTTTGCAATCACCAGGCCCCCAAGCACAATGCCAGCAATGACAAGCAGCACGCCTATGGTGCCAAATATAAGGAGAGGGCTGTAGTCCCTTGCAGCCCTTATTATGTGGCCGCCGACCCCAAGCCCGTACACGAATTTTGACCTTGAGAGCTTTGACTCGGTGCCCTTTGGCCGCGGATAGTATTTTATCGGAATGTCCTTTATGTCCTTGTAGCCTGCCTTCGATGCCTCAAGCACGAAGAAAAGCGTCCCTGCCCTGTACGGCACAACCTCCTTTATCGCTTCGAAGACCTCCCTTTTCATGGCAAAGATGCCAGACAGCGCATCGTGTATGCCTATTTTGTGCACAGCGTTGTAGACCTTTGTTATGTTCCTGTTTCCAAATGATATGTAGCTGTTCATTGCGCCGTTCCTCTTGCCGTTCAGCCTGTTGCCAAGCGCCATCGAAGCTTTGCCGCTCATTACAAGCCCTATAACCTTTGCAAGGTCTTCAGGATCGTATGTGCCGTCAGGGTCTATTGTTGCAAGCACCGCGCCCTTCGTATGCAGGAAGCCTTCAACCAGCGCATTTTCATAGCCTTTGCTCTGCTGCTCTACGAGCTTTATGCCCTTTGCCTTAAGCCTTTTCCTGTATTCCGCGCCGCTCTTGTCTATGACAATTATCTCGCATCCGGGCATCAGAGCCCTAATGCTGTCTATGGTTGCGAATGCGCCTTCCTCTTCTATTGTTGGCAGCACAACGCTGACATCGCTCCATTTCAACATTATCACTTAGATTTATGAATTGTTAAAACAGCTTAAATAGGTTTCTAAAACCCAAGCCATGAGATCCTTATAAGGCCTCCCCATATGCAAGCATGGCAAGGATGCCAGTCATGCATCATATCAAGCAATTTAAGATCTGCGTTTGATAAAGCATAAATATATAAATAGCGTATTTATCCTATCTGGTGGCATGGCAAACAATAGCCCAGCATCATTCTATACAGATTCTGATAGTGACAACTCTGACTCTGGCTATATACACGTTACTCCTTCTCACGATAACGAAGGGAAGCATGCCAATGCATATCCAAGCACAGCACCCACCCAAATCACAAATGATGAAGCTGATGAAGGCGCTGCCGAAGATGATGGCGGCCAGGTTACGATAAAAAGCCTTCACGACGAATGGGCAAAAACCGTCAAGCAGCAGAAACCCAATGGCGGCAAAGGCATAGCAGCTGCAGCAGTTGTTGTTGTATTGATACTGCTCTTGACATTTTTCCTGCTCTCTTTGCGCGCTTTGCCCACGCCGGCCAAATCATCCGTAAGCAGCGATTCTGTGATAATGGCTCTTGCATCGCACAATTCGACCAGCATAGGTTCTTTGTCAGGGCTAATGTTCAGCGCAGTAAACTCAACGCCTCAGATGAGTGTCGTATATTTTGGCAACATAACTGTCAACGCATCAAACCCGTCAGGAGTTGCATTCGCCTATAGCATACCGGTAGAGTATACGTACCAAAAATACGGGAATTCGACAAAAATCACAATAAAGTACATTACAGGCCGCAACAATGCGAGCAGCACCCAGGTCTATGTTTATAATGCGACTGCAGCGTATGCCTGCACTTCAGAAAGCGCAAATGCATCAAACGGCAGCGCTTCAGGCTACTACTGCGAGAAAAACGCAACCTACGCCCCGCAGGCTCCGATACTGGGATTCATTCGCGAGTTTGCCAACTTCTCAAATTACAGCGTAATCGGCACAGCACCAGCCTCATACAATAACCAGGAATGCTACATGTTTGGCAGTTCCGGCTCAATGCCTTCTTCGAAGCTTTCTGCAAGCTCGCCTTACGCTGCTGTGCTGCAGCAGCCTGGCACGCCAATAAACTACAGCGTAAACGCCTGTGCATCTTACCAGTATGGCATTCCACTGAACATAAGCCTTGCAATGTCTAGCGGCGTATCTCCGTACCTTAAAACTCTAAGCGTTGTTCTTTCCGCAAAATCAATACAGGCCCACAGCAATAGCACAGTATCTGCATTGCCTGAGCCTCTTGTGGGCCAGAGCACGCTCTTTGTGAGCCCCGCAGCCGTGCAGCAAATCGTCAAGCCTTATGCATATTCCGGCAGGTTCAAGGGCAGGCGCATAACATTCAACGGCACTGTAGACAATGTCGTTGTAAGCTTCAACAATTCAGCCATAGCCGGAAACATAACAAATTTCAGGACAAACAATCCAAAGTTCTCATGCCTGAACGGCACTGCATTGAACGTTTGGATTGCTCCAAACGGCTACCTTGGGCATTACGTAGTGCACAACAGCCACCAGGGCCAGCAATGCGCATACATAACAATGCTTTTCAACGAATAAGCCTATGGATAACAGGCAGGCGCGCATTGCCAGCGCCAAAGGCCCAGAAGCCGCGCATTTGTGCTGCCAGCAACCAAAAGATACTTATTTTATAATTCCAATATATAATAGATGAATAGGTGGTAGAATGAAGATAGCAATAATAGGCACAGGAAATGTTGCTAAGAGCCTTGGGGAGGCCTTATCAAAAAGCAACAACGAGATTGTATACGGCTCCAGGAAGCCGGAGGAGGCAAAGCAGAAGATGCCTAATGCAAACATCAAAAGCATAGAGGAGGCAGCCAGGGGCGCTGAGGTAATAGTCCTTGCCGTGCCTTACGAGGCGGCGAAAGATGCCATAAAGGAGATGAAGAAAGCCGAGGAAGGGAAAATACTGATAGACGTTTCAAATCCCATGGACAAGAACTGGAAGTGGGCAAAAGGCTTCAGCGAGTCTGCGGCTGAGGAGCTCGCCAAGCATGCCAAGGGCGCAAAGGTGGTAAAGGCTTTCAACACAGTCTTTGCCGAGAACATGAAGACCGGCCAGCTAGGGAACGAAAAGCTTGCCACATTCATAGCAGGCGATGACGAGCAGGCAAAGGCAACCGTGATGAACCTTGCCAGGAGCATTGGCATGGATCCAATAGACGTCGGCGCATTGGAGAAGGCACGCTACATAGAGCCAGCAGGGCTTCTGCTCATAGAACTTGGCTATGGCAAGAAGATGGGCACAGGCATAGGGCTCAAGCTCGTGAGGAGCCAGCCCTCAAGCCAATAATCAGCTTTTCCCAAACCAGCAGAGGAACGGCGCAAGGCCGCATATCCCTGCTTTTTTCAAAGCGCATTGACACGGCCTACGACGCAACGCGAGCCCTCTTGCAACCTTTAAATATATGGACATATCCCTATTAATACCATTCAATATTACAAAAGGTGTTGTTATGGGAATATCCAAGAACAAAGAATACAAGAACAATGAAGACGCAAAGGCCCAGGCTTCAGTACAATCGAAATTGCAACCGCAGGAGGAAACGAACAAGCATCTGCTCAGGGCGACAGAAGCCAATGCATCGGAGAATCAAACCAAGCGCAATAGCATTGACAAGCCGGCAGCCAAAGAGCGCACCAAGGCTAAAAAAATTGCTACAATTGCCGCTTCTGCCGCGGCGCTTATCATGCTCGGCATAGTGCCTTTTAATGCGGTTGCCGTACCTGCCGGAGTGCTCGGAACAGGAGCGGCTTTAGCCACAGACATAGGGCTTTTTGCGGTAGCAGCTGCAGCGGCTTTCGTAGCGTACGGTGCGCTTGTTTATGAAAAATTGTCAAAAAAGTCAGGGCAGAAGAAGGAGCCACAAGCATGAGCTTCTGCCTTGCACTCCAAAGATACGGCTGATTACAGGCTTATAATAACAATCAGTATTAACGCGACCACAATCATGTAAATGGCCGATAGTTTCATGAATTTCAGGATTCCTATGCCCCTTCCCTGCCTGTAGGCTATGAAGTTGGCTAGCGATGCTATCAGCGTGCCATTGCCTCCAACATTGACACCCCAGCCCAATGGCAGGAAGAGCGAGCTCTTCTGCAGCAGCACTGTTGCCGGCACATTGCTTATGAACTGCGATATGAGCAGCGCGTACAGGAACATGCCTAAGCTTCCTGAGGGGTGGATAGCAGGCAATATAGTGCTTGCTGAGTTTATCACCAGGAATATGAGCACGAAGGACATTATTAGGAAGAAGTCTATCCTGGTTATGGTATAAGCTTTTGACAAGCTTCTGGGCTTGAATGCAAGCATGAGCAGTACCGAAGCTGCGGAGAGCGCGAGGAACGCCGATGCGCCGAGGCCTGCAAGGAAGCACCCTACGTCAACCACGAAAAGCAGCAGCGAGGAGTAGAACAGGGTTTTCCCGTAAGCCTTTGGCGTGCTGCCAGATATGCGCCTGCTATCCTTGCCTATCATGAGCGTGAAGACCAGCAGCACAGCCATCGACACTGCAAATGCCGGGGCCATCGCATACAGGAATCCGGCAGCCGAAAGCGCATAGTGCCTGAACATTATTATGTTCTGCGGGTTCCCGAAAGGCGTCAGCATGGATCCTACGTTCGCGCTTATCGCCTGCAGAACGATTATGCCGCTGAGGTTCCTGCCGGACAGCCTTCCCATGCTTACCGTGAGCGGAACGAGAACTATAAGCGAAGCGTCGTTCGTTATGAACATCGACAATACAACGGTAACTATGACAGAAAACACGTAGAGGTTCCTGACGCTGCCTACTTTAGAAAGCACCATGCCCGCAACGAAGTCTATGCCGCCAGAAACAAGCAGGCCGGTGTTTATTATTATGAACGAGGCTATTATCGCGACAGTGTTCCATTCGACAAGCCCTGCATTGAGGAAATGCACGTTGTAGGCGAGAAGCAGCAAGTAAGCTACCAGCAATGCGAAGAATATCGGCTCCTTCTTCACAAGGGAGTACAATTGCTTGAGCATGCTCCACCCTATGCAGCCATTGCGCCAGAAGCGCCGCATTACATATAATTGGGCATTGGGATATAAACCATTCCATTCCGGATTATGCCTCCGCACCCTGCCTGCCTGCAAGTACGGAAGACATTATATCCGAATAGCTCTCTTGCAGCTTGGAGTAGTCTGCCCCGTGGATCCTGTAGTACTCCTCAGTCGGCACCGACTTGTTCGCCTCTATCTCCCCTCTTATGCCCATCTTTGCATAAAGGCTTTCTACAGCCCCCTTAGAAGGCCCCTCTATCTCCATGCTGTACTCCAGCATGGGGAACTTGTCCAGCTCTATGGTGAATTCTCCAAGCGAATACTCTTCCCTATAATTCTCGAAGTAATCCACAAACGCATCGGGGATTAGCCTGTGCACTATTCCAGCAGCCTTCTCGAAATCCGAAACCTCGACCTCGTATTCGAGCCTTCCCTCTATGCTCCTGCCTTTTTGCTCCTTGAGCGTTATTGTCGATTTGCTTCCGTCGGTCCTTACCCTTATCCATTTGGTGTAGTATTCTGCGCCAGCGCCTTCCAATGGCTCCTTTATCTGGAAGTTGAACCTGCGGAACTGGTGCCTTCCCAAGAGTTTGGCTCCCATGCCAATGATCCTTTTTCTAACCTCTTCAGGATCAACGCCATAAACAGGCAATTCTATCTCTTTTGCCATATCGCATTACCCAAAGCTTTATTTATGTGCTCTTTTGTTTACGACAGCTTAAAAGCCTTTCAGATGTCTTATTCAATACAACAAGCAGCTTGCCCTAAATATAAGCATTGTGGCAAAAATCCCAACGCTGAAATTACATTATTTTTCAGCCCTTCGCCCCTTTCTTCAGCTCTTTCAGCAGCATATTTGCCGCAACCTCATAACTGGGAAGGCTTTTAGCAAGAGGCTTCAAATCAGAATCCCACAGGGGCCCAATTTCTTTTATCCTTCCCTCTAAATTATCCAAGGAAAAAATTGCATGATCATGCTCAATCTTTTTGCGGGCCAATCCCATATCCCTTCTCCCTATACACTTTTTTATCCCGTCTAGCAATAATTTCTCAACATATTTCATAATTAACTATGTTATTGCTAAACATATCCATGCTTTTCTTGTTATTGCTCCAGTATTTAGCATATCTTCTTTCAACAGCTTAAAAGGCTTTCAGAATACGCCGCTTTCATGAATTCTTTTTTCCACGAAATCGCTTACATAGGAAAAGTCCTCGAGCTTGTGCTGCACCATGGGCTCGAGGCTCTTCCAAGCCCTTTCTATACTATCAATAGCTTTGCCAAATCCTTCGATGCTTGGCTCTATATTTACTTCAGAAAGCTTTTTATGAAGCAAATCCCTGTCTATGCGCGTATTCTTTCCCATAAAGAAGTAAAGATCGTACAGGTCGCGTTCCCTATGCTTGCGTTTCAGCGACATGAGCGCGCGAATTTTCTCAGCAAGTATCTCTTCCCGTTTCATTACCAGCGCTACATACGGCCTTGCATCCGCATAAGCCGGGTTCCTTGGCATCGCTTCACTGCCTAGGTAAAGCTTTTTTGCTGTCGAAATCTCGAAGCGTATTTGCTGCACTGTGCTCGCTTTTCCATTGAATTTGGGCCCTTCGACCAATATTACGGCTTCAACAGTCTTAAAATCGTTAATATGCGGCTCCTCTTTATAGCTGTGTTGGTACTCAAGCCTTTCTACAGCATCCCTTATTATTGACTTGGCAAATTCTTCTTGGTTTGCTACTTTTTCAGAAAGCGTAAAATCAAGGTCTTCGGAGAACCTGTCAGAGTTGTAGAATTTTGCAAAGGCTGTACCTCCCTTGAGCACCATCTCATTCGAGGAATTTGCATATATGTTGTAGAGAAGCAGATCCTGGAGGTAGTCCTTTTCGACTTGGTAAGGGTCATTGTATGTCTTGTACTCTGCCAAGGCCTCTTTTGTAATCATAGGATCCTCTCTTCAATCTTTTCAAGAAGCTTTTCTATGCGCTTCACAAGGCTCTTTCTTCCTGCAAGCTCGGCAAAACCAACAAGCTTTTCCCTGCTTATCGCCTTGCTTTCCATTGCCTCCTCGGCATATTCCTCGAATCTTCCGAGGTAAAGCATGTC